>CAMFPD010000057.1 GCA_945971355.1 uncultured Lachnobacterium sp. | reverse complement strand
AAGCCTTAGATTTGCCAGATACCATTCTTTTGCCTTCAGGGAAGGTGTACTTCAACCGCTTTGACAATGGCGCCCCAGTGTCCGCTCCACTAAGTACAACTCAGAACCCTCCTAGCCTGACTAAGTGCGCTACTCGAGATTTTTGATTAGGGGCGCTTCCGCACAACTCGAGCCATTTCTAAGATGCGCTTTGCGCGGGAGGATGAAATGGCTCTCAAACAAAGTGCTCCCTTAGCGCCCCATTTATCTCTCATACGCGCACTAAGTCAGGCACGGATGAACCTGAAATGTTGTAGCTTAGTGGACGAACACTGGGGCGCCATTGTCAAACGTTTGAAGAACAGCTTCTATCGAAGAAGGCAAAAGATGGTATCGGCAAATCTTGGCTTTACGGAGAGTTTTCTGAGAGATTGTATATATAACTTTATATGCCACGATAAACTATAATTTGGTGCCAAATAGAACCTTGCGAAGCGTAGCAGGCTGAGCAGCCAAGCAGCGTTTAAAGCCCGGCACACCATGAAATCCACATGAAGAATTTACATATAAAGAGGGACACAGATGAGAAAAGAAGAAAGACAGCGACAGCTATTTTTTAGGATGATGACAGCAGGTTTGGTGATTGCTGCTGTGGTAATGATAATAGTGACAATAGTGACGGTGAAGCGGCACAAAGAGGAGGAAACAGCCGAGGAGCAGGAAATCACAGTAGAGAAGTACATAGACCAGCAGCCGGAGCTTGATGTGGAGTTACTTACTATAAATGAGTATTCAAGACCAGCCATGGCACTGGAGCAGGTAAATGGAATAGTGATACACTATACAGCAAACCCGGGAACAACAGCAATACAAAATCGAAGCTATTTTGAGAATCTGGCAGAAACCCATGAGACGAAGGCCAGCAGTCACTTTGTAATTGGCCTGGAAGGAGAAATAGTTCAGTGTATACCTTGTAATGAGATAGCATATGCGTCAAATGACAGAAATTTTGACACTATATCCATCGAGTGCTGTATAGAAGATGAAACAGGAAAATTCAATGGAAATACATATAATTCACTTATTAAACTCACAACCTGGTTAATGGGAAGATATGATCTTTCATCAGAGGATGTGATTAGACATTATGATGTGACCGGAAAAAATTGTCCAAAATATTATGTGGAACATGAGGAAGCATGGGATACATTTAAGGATGATTTACTGAATTATATAGAAGAGAATGGCATTGAAAAAGAAGAGTAAATCCTATACAATTAACTTGGAATTATACCTAAAATAAAGAATAAGAAGGAGTACTCTTTGAAACAAATAGTAACAGAGCTTACAAAAGGAAATAATGTAAGAGAAAATCTCAGCAACCTGAGAAAAATGATAAAAGAAGAGAGTGAGCGTGAAAAGTTAAAAGCTCTTCTGGAGGATAAAAAGGATTTGATAGTTGGTTTTCTTCAGAGCGAGGACGCAAAAACCAGGAAAAACGCTGCACTCTTAATTGGAGATTTAAAGTGGAATGAGACTGTAGATGAGTTGTTTGAGTCTTACAAGAACGAAAAAACGCTTTTTGTAAGAAGCTCATATCTTACAGCTATTTCTAATTTGAAAGCTGAACATCTGCTGACACAGATAAAGGATATTCTTGTGAAAATGCAGAGTGAAGAGGTATCGGAAGAGAATAGAAAGCACCATCAGGAGGAAGTGCGTGCATTAAACAAGATAGTGATTTCTTATGAGGGAATAACAAAGCATACAGCCATTACATCAGGTCAGGAGATGGAACTGCTTCTTGTGACAAATAGGAATCATAGGGAGATAGTCAGAAGAGAACTGGGAATAGATAATGCAAGTGTTCATCCTCTTGGAGTTTTGGTGAAGACAGAGGATTTGGAAAAAGTATTTGCAGTAAGAAGCTTCAGGGATATGTTATTCCCAATTCATACTAGTGAATTGCTTGATACAAATCCTAGAAAGGCAGCACAGCAGCTGTGGGATTCTGATTTGTATGAGCTGCTTAAAAAAATTCATAAGGAAGCGGGAACATTCTACTATAGAATAGAGTGCAGAAGCAGTATGGATTTGGATAAGAGGAGTGATTTCTCAAAGAAGTTAGGGGCGTCTTTGGATGCACTTAGCGGAGGTATGCTTGTCAATTCAGCATCTGATTATGAAGTTGAAATCAGATTAATTGCAAATAGAGAGGGCAGATTTTTTGCAGCATTAAAGCTATACACAATGGAGGATCACCGCTTTGATTATAGAAAAAATGCCATATCCGCATCCATTCATCCATCAACAGCAGCTCTGCTTATGGAAATTGCCAAACCATATTTAAAAGAGGATGCACAGATTATGGATCCCTTCTGTGGCGTGGGGACAATGCTTATTGAGAGGGACAGGAAGGTTCCTGCCAGAGAGGTATACGGAACAGATATATTTGGTGATGCTATAGATATGGCAAGGGTGAACACAGAGCTTGCAGGACGTAAATTTAATTACATCCACAGAGACTTTTTTGATTTTAAGCATGAATATCTGTTTGACGAAATTGTTACCAATATGCCTGTGAGAGGAAAAAAGACCAAGGAAGAAATGGATGCTTTCTATGGTGATTTTTTTTCGAAGGTAAAGGAGATAATGACAGGAGATGGTGTCATTATTATGTATACAAATGAAGTTGGTTTTGTAAAAAAGTATCTGAGACTTAATAAAGAGTACAAGGTTTTACAGGAGACCTGCATACAGAAAAAGGGAGATTTTTATTTATTTATTTTAACACTAAAGAGGTAGTTAGTATGGAATATGAAGGTTTGATTGAGCCTAAGGTATTGCAAAAATTACAGGATTATTTTTGTCGTTCAACTGGTGTGTATTTAGCCTGTGTGGGAAGACATTTGGGTGTGTTGACGAAAGCATATGGAAGCAGGCCCGAGAGAGAATTTATTCATAGCATGGTGGATAAGGATACCTATATGTCTCTTCTTAAAAAATTGCAGAATAGTTCTGTGGAGAGTGTAATAGAGGAGCCTATAGATTTTGATTTCATCAAGATGGTAGGAATAACCACAAGGATTGAGGAAAATAGCCAGATATCCTGGGTTGCTATAGGTGTGATTTCGGATAATATTCCAGAAGGTTTTGAACTGCCAGAAGGTGTTATGTCAACCACTGAGGAGAAATTTTATCATTCCATAGAATTACTGGAAGTGGTTACAGTTAATTTTATTCAGGCAAAGCTCAATGAGGCAAAAGTTAAAAATCATATGCTTGAAATAAATGAGGCAGAGGAAAAGGCTGAAGATGAGATTAAACGTAATTCGGTAATGACAGAGCTTGTCAGACTTTTAGGGTCGGATGAAGGCTTTAGCAGTATAGTGCAGGAAGCTTTAAAATTAGTTTGTGAAGCATTGGAAATTGCAGGGGGAAGTCTCATTCGCGAGAGTAGAAATTCACAGTGCTATGAGGTTTTGTGTGAGTATAGAAATAATGATTCCTCATCAGACATTCCTGTACAGAATGAAATCCCTAAGGAAGAGATTCCGTTTTTTACAGGAAAACCGTATATGATTTCCTATGACACAATCAAGCCTGAGAATTTTAAACAGTATTTTGAAAAAAATAAAATATCAGCAGCAATTTATCAGCCTATAGTTGTGAATGGCAGAAATGAAATGTATCTATGCTTTTATGAGTATAAGAAGGATAGGATATGGTCAGTTTCTGATATTGCCTTTGCAAATGAGGTGAAGGGAATCATTCAGAGTATTCTCAGCAAAAGAATTGAGAAAAATTCACTTGCAAGCTCATATACATCCCTTGAGGCCATTTTGGAAAATGTAGGGTGCAGCATATTTGTTTCTGATTCTGTAAATAAGAAAATTCTCTATATGAACAGACGATTTCAAAGTGTGTTTGGAAAAGCTTTGTCAGAGGGAAAGCTTGATGATGTGGTGTTTGCCCATATGGAGATTGATAAGGAAAACTCTTTTGAAGAGTGCTATCTGCCTGATGAAAATATGTGGATAGATATTCATCGAACAAGCATTAACTGGGTGGATGGAAAGCTGGTTAATCTATGTACTATTTATGACATTACAGACAAGAAACTGTATCAGAAGGAAATTGAAAATACAGCAAAGAATGATTACTTAACAGGTCTTCCAAATCGTATGAGCTTTGAAAGCAATCTGGAAAGAAATATTCGAATGGCTGAAATAGACGGGAAAAAGGGTGCTGTTATTTACATAGATTTGGATGATTTTAAGAATGTAAATGAGGGTGTTGGTCATAAATACGGAGATGTAGTACTTAAATCAGTGGCACGTAATCTTCAGAAAATTGATGGGATTGAGGATAGTGTATACAGAGTTGGTGGCGACGAGTTTAGCGTGATTATTACGGACACAGATAGTGTGAAGCCTGAGTGGGTATGCGGTGAAATAGTAAAAATTTTCACAAAACAATGGATGCTTAAGGGGCAGGAAAAGCAATGTACGGTCAGCGTTGGCGTTTCTTATTATCCAGATGATGGCATAAAGGCGGATGAAATCGTATCAAAAGCAGACAGAGCACTTTTTTCTGCGAAGAAAAAGGGAAAAAACTGTGTTGTATTTTATGATGAGTTGGAAGAAAACGCAGGTGGAGAGAAGGCTGACTATGAAAGCACAATGCGATATGCAGTGCGAGAGAGCATAGATCAGTTTAAGGTATATTATCAGCCTGTTGTAGATAATAAAAAGAAGGATTGCCCTTGCGTTGGGGCAGAGGCTCTGGTTAGATGGGAATCCAAGGAATTTGGGCTCCAGTTACCAGAAAAGCTGATGCCGGCAGCAGAGTATCTGGGTCTGTTAAATGAGATTGATGAGCATGTGATTATTCAGGCAGTCAAGAGATGTAAGTACTGGAATGATATGGGACATCCTGAATACAAGGTGCATATTAATTTGTCAGATTCTGGGATATTGTCAGGTGGAATTGCAGGCAAAATAAAGGATGCTCTGGAGGAGTCAAGAGTTGCTCCTAAAAATGTATGCTTTGAGGTTACGGAAAGCCTGTGGAAGGACAACAAGGATGCGATGATTAAGACGCTCCAATCAATCAAGAAGCTGGGAGTCAGAATCATTTTAGATAATTTTGGGGCAGAGTATTCTTCTATCAACTGTTTGAAGGAGCTTCCTATTGATGGCATAAAATTTGATAAAAAAATAGTTAAAGATATGGAGACTGATGAATATATCAAAGCCATGGTTATTGCAGTTTCTGGTCTTTGTAAAACTCTTGGTATTAAAGTGTATGCAGTGGGAGTGGAAAATAGTGATGAGCATGAGCTTACAAAAGAACAGGAGATGGACCTTGTGCAGGGATATTATTTTGGAAAGCCTGTTTCTGAGGAGGAATTTGAGGATAAGTATTTGTAATTATAATTACTATTTCAATTAATATTTTTAGTGAGAACTGATTTGGATAAAGGATGAATATACAATATGAGGAGGGAATCAAATGTTACATATTAAATTACAATTAGGATGTTTGATTGTTACTTTATATATAATCGCTATGTATATAAGGGATACCAGAAAATCTAAGGTGTCTCGCAATAAATTGTTTGAAGCACTTCTCTTCTTATGTCCAAGTTTCATATTATTTGATGGAATTACAGCATGGACCGTTAATAATATGGATATAGTTCCTCTGTGGTTAAATTATGTCTTTCACATATGTTTTTATGTGAGTGTCCTTTTGGTGATTGTGGTGTCCTTTTTCTATATGTGTGATGTGACAGTAGGGCTGCCAAAGAAAAAGTCCCAAATTATAGGACTGTTAGTTCCTTGTATACTATCCCTGATAATTACCTTTGCATTTTTACCAGAGGTAAAATATTTACATGGAAAGATTACGAATTACTCTATGGGAATATCTGTGGTTGCATGTTATAGTTCAGTAATATTATATTTCGGACTGATTTTGTTTGTATGCATTTTTCACAAGAGTAAGATTGAGAAAAGAAAATACAGAAGTGTAGTTATATTTGTGTTTATTTCTTTTGGAATAGCATTGGTTCAGATTTTTTATAACGAAGTGCTGCTTACAGCGATTGTACCAATGATGCTTCTGCTTGGAATGTATATGAATATGGAAGATCCGTCCTATAAACGTTTGCTCAGATATAACGAAGAGATGATTTCGGGATTTGCGACCTTGGTGGAAAACAGGGATGATAATACTGGCGGCCATATTAAAAGAACCAAGTGCTATGTGGAAATTATTCTGAATGCTATGAAGCAAAAGCCGGAATACAGAAAAATTACAACAAAGGATTACTTGTATAATGTGGCAAATGCTGCACCAATGCATGACTTAGGAAAGATTTCGACTCCTGATTATATCTTGCAAAAACCTGGAAAGCTTACTGATGAAGAATTTGAAGTGATGAAGAAGCATGCGGCAAAGGGTGGAGAAATAATCTTAGATACATTTGGTGGGATAAATGATAAAGAATTTTTGGATATTGCCTATAATGTAGCGCGTTATCACCATGAGAAGTGGGATGGTACGGGGTATCCAGATAAATTAAAGGGAGAGGATATACCATTGTGCGCGCGTATAATGGCAATAGCAGATGTATTCGATGCAGTATCAGCACCGAGATGTTATAGACCAGCCCTTCCATTGGAGACATGCTTCAAAATAATAGAAGATGGCATGGGCAAACATTTTGATCCTGCACTTGCAAAACTATTTTTGGAGCAGAGAGACAAGGTTACTGAGGTATATAATAGCGAAATGAAGCAAAATAAATAACAAAAATGAAAAAGGTCTAGAGCTAGCACCCTCTAGACCTTTTCTTGACTCGCATGGAATCATAACCGCTTTACTTAGCTAAGTACATACTACTATCATTTTTCATAAAAATCAAGTCAAAATCTTGTATCGAACATATTTTCGTGTTATTATATTTTTGCTGTCGACTCTTTCCAGCAGGAAGGAGGTGACTTGTTTGGAGTACATAACCACTTTACTTATCTCTGTGCTGGCATCTGTAGTTGGCTACTACATTTGCAAATGGTTAGACAGAGATGAATGACAGCACTAGCCTAGCGGTGTAGTTCTCCGTAATGAACTTTAGAATCCTGGGAACTAGCACTCTCAGGGTTCTTTTAAATATGTTGGTTTTAACAAGTACTTTTATTGATTCTTGTGTAGAACTCTTTATCATCTTCGTGATGAATGTAGGCACCATTTTTTAGTTGAGCCTTTAGCGATGCTGGATTATCCTTATGAACTGACATATAGATTTCATCTTCTGGAATAATAGACCATGCTTTTTCAATAGCAAGTCTTAATCCCTCATTAGCATAACCCATACCTCGATATTCCTTCCTTATACCATAGCCTATGTGGCCAGCTCCATTTGCGAGAGCCTCACACAAATAATGACGAATTCTAAATAACCCTACAATTTTATCATCATCCCAAAGGAAAAACTCTGTTCCGGGTACATGTCCAGGTGTTAGATTAATTCCTTTAGCCTTATCTATATATCTAGGTAGAATTTTCTCTGTAAACTCTTCATAACTGCAACCAAAATCTCTGTTAGTAAATCCATTTTCGTCTTCAGGTAACTGAGTGATAAATTCATATTCCTTTTGAGCATCTTCCATGTTTGCTTCTTTTAAAAAAATCATAATCTAACTCCATAATAAATTAATAATACATAATTGATAGAGCCGATTATATCACACTCCAAAATGATAAGCCATCAATTTCCTTATCAATAGTTTCATCCCTATAAAAGACATTTCCTGATTTTTCAATAAACCCTATTGATGCCAATGCGCATCTCACATTAATCAGCTCGCTAAAATCTTATTTCCCTAGCTCTAAAACTTGGGATTTAGCAATCCAAATAAAAAATAATGTCTGCCTTTCCTTCTTGCTTTGTGCCTTTATACACATTTGTGTCTAAACCTCCGATATGGAAGCCTGTTTTTATGTAGAAAAGGCACGCAAAAAGATTGTTGTCCTGACCTTGTGTATAGATTCCAGAGTAATTGTGAGCTTTACTTACTTCTTTTGCTTTCTCCATCAATGCAGTTCCAACACCCATATGCCGATACCCTTTTGATACTTTTAAATCATATAGATACATATATCTGAACCAGGCATCCTGCAAAATTGCAAGACCTACACATTTATCATCATCGTATGCACCGATAAATATGCTGTTATTATTCATTTCTGCAAAATTGTAGTTTTCATCTGGGAAGCACATCTCTGTTATATCCTTTTCATTAAATAGCGAACACTGTAATCCCATTGTCCATCTACATAGGATGGTATCATTTTTCCGATTAACTGAAATGGTTCATTGGGAATATTTATATCATCTTTGTGCGCTTTATCTATTATTTTAATACTTATCATGATACACCTCGCCTATACTGTAAATTCAAATTCGCAAAACTAATTATATCATGTCGAAGTATGAAAATATAGAAACTATTCTTATATTAATTTTATCGTTGTTAAGGTAGAAAGATTTTTATTGACATATGTCCGAAATCGTACTATATTTACAAGGTACGTTTTCGGACATTGCTATTTGGGAGGCTATATATGGAAGTAGCATTTAAAGAGTTTAATCAGATTTTGGGCAATATCAATGCTGCCTATCATGAAGTGTGTGTAAAACTTGGCATTTCGGACAGCGAATTTGATATTTTATATATTTTATGTGATCTGGGTGATGGTTGTAATCAGAGTGCCATTTATAAGAATAGTGGTCTGGGAAAAACTACAATTAATTCAGCAATTAAGAAGATGGAGAAGAAAGGATATATTAGAATTGAGCAGGGGACAGGAAGAAATACTTTAGTATATCTTACCGAAATGGGAAAAGAACTATCAGCAAAAACAGCTGAAAGAATAATTGAAATAGAAAACGCAATTTTCCATTCATGGAGTAAAGAAGAACAGAATATTTTTGTTGAATTAAATAAAAAATATCTAGAAGAGTTCAACGAAAGGGTAAAAGAAATGGAGATTTTATTATAATGGATATTCAGTTATCAGATCATTTTTCATATAAGAAACTATTGCGATTTACCCTGCCTTCTATTGGAATGATGGTGTTTACATCTGTGTACGGTGTAGTAGACGGGTATTTTGTATCAAATTATACAGGTAATATTCCGTTTGCATCTATTAATTTAATTATGCCTTTTCTGATGTTTTTCTCTGCAATTGGATTTATGATTGGTTCTAGGGGAACTGCTCTTATAGCATTTTATCTGGGAATCGGTGATAAGAAAAGGGCAAATGCTGTATTTTCTCTTCTCACATATGTTGTTATTATAATCGGAATTATTGTTACAATTGGAGGAGAGATAGGATTAAGTAAAGTCGCTGTACTGTTAGGTGCGACAGATGAAATGCATCCTTATTGTGTGTCATATGGAAGAATTATTCTTATAGCATTAGTACCTTTTATGCTCCAGAATATGTTTCAGAGTTTTTTGATTGTTGCAGAGAAACCTCAGCTCGGATTTGCAATCACAGTGTTAGCAGGTGTAACGAATATTATTGGGGATTACATATTTGTGGCAAAACTTTCAATGGGTGTAAATGGTGCTGCACTTACGACAACATTAAGTCAATGTGTGGGTGGTATTGTCCCGCTTATTTATCTTTCATTACCAAACAGCAGTTTATTAAAACTTGGGAGAGCTGACAGGTCAGTATCTTCATTGATTAAGGCTGCGGGGAACGGAGCATCGGAATTTGTAACCAATATATCTCTAAGTGTGGTCAGCATGATTTACAATTTTCAGTTGATGAAATATGCAGGAGAAAGTGGTGTATCTGCATATGGAGTAATCATGTATGTGAGTTTTATTTTTATTGCTGTATTCATAGGATATTCAATGGGGTGGAGCCGGTTGTAGGCTTCAATTATGGTGCAGGAAATCACAGTGAATTAAAGAATGTATATGGGAAAAGTAAAAACATCATATTTGTAACATGCCTGGGTATGTTTATCCTATCGGAAATTTTATCGACACCACTTGCAAAACTATATGTTGGATATGATGATAATCTTATGAAATTGACAGAGAATGCATTTAGAATTTATTCGGTTTCTTTTTTGATTGTAGGAATTAATATATTTGCATCTGCATTTTTTACTGCCCTTAATAACGGGAAAGTTTCTGCAATAATTTCTTTTACGAGAACGTTTGCATTTCAGGTGATAATAGTGATGGTGCTACCACTTATTTTTGGAATCAACGGTATATGGTGGGCAACAGCAGTAGCTGAAACACTTACACTATTTATATCGGTGTGCTTTTTGGTCAGGCAGAAGAATGGGTATGGTTATTAAGGATAGAAAATAAACTTTTATGAATTGTTCCATAACTCTCAGCTGCCAATGAAACAAAATTACTATCTCAAATAAAATCAAGTAAATTGAAAATAAATTCTCGAGATTTTTTACAAGTTAGTAATATACAAATGATTCCTACAATCAATAGGCCCCACCCGATATAAAACATAATGTAATTATCGATAAGCCAAGTAGATATACATATCGAACCAGCTCCTAAAATTGCTATTATCCAAGATAAGCATGCTAATATTTTTTTCATAACTACCTCCGCATTAAATTGGAAAATGTGTTATTGATCCTTGTCAGATTTTATATATTCATGAACCTTCCAAAACAGGCTCAAAGCCGTTTGGATATCATGCGTTTCCCATGCTGCGCATTGATTAGAAAAGGTTCCTCTCCACGAGAACTTCCTTGGGCTTTCAAAATGGTAACCGTCTGTAAGGTACATCTTGCATGAATACATCTCTTGTTCCGGATAGGGAACCTTCCTCTGATAATCATTCATAGCTTCTTTGATGCCATCATAGATAATGGGATATGTTTCTTCCCGTGATGGCTCCCAAATAGCTTCCTTATTTTTTACAGTAATACACGAGACAGTAGAAGATAATTCCATAGCTTCTTTATGGGAAGCCGCACATCCAACATTTGCGATGAATGGCACACCACTGAAGCACATGACACTTTCTCCGATTTCAGCCACATGAATTCCGTTAATCCAGAATGATTCAATCGGCGGTGTGTGAATAGTATGTGCAAAATAAGCATTAGTCTCTCCGTTTCTCGCATGCTGACCCACCGTTACAATACCATATGGATGCGTCGCAGCCTGTCCCCTTATCCTGCCCCAATCTACACATCTATCCTCAAGATCAAACACCCGGACCTGGGCTGGAAGAACCTCAAGTATAACATTGTATTCCTTGCATCCAGCGTAATGCATATCATATAAGAGAATATCATCTATACCCATATCAATTGCTGCATTACATACAGCAAGAACATCGCTGGTAATACATGCTCTGCCATACGATCTCCATAATGTGCCTTGTGGATACATCTCCTCATGATAGCAAGCTTCTCTATTTGAATCAAATATTCCGCTTGCTCCTTCCATATCAGCTATAACGATTAACTGTTTCATAATATATCCCCTTTCAATTCGAATTCGTAAAAACAATTATATTATACCGAAGTATGAAAACATAGAAAATATTGTTATACTAATTTTATTAAGAAGAATTTACATAACTA
>CAMFPD010000056.1 GCA_945971355.1 uncultured Lachnobacterium sp. | reverse complement strand
AACTTAATAGCAAATGGATTTTATCATATAAAAGGACTTATTTTTATAAGTCCTTTTGTGTGTTTATATGTAATCAAGTTTATAAATATATTCTCGCACTATATAGTGCTGATTTGACAAAAAAACACTAGATGATGTTAAAAAAACAAAAATTACTTGTGTTTTTCACAATATATCTTATAATTATGTAATATAGAGTAATTAGGTAAAGAGTATGGAGGGATGGTATGATTAATTCAACAGCATTCAATTATGTGGATGTTCTTACCAAGGCAGCGGATTCCAGCTGGACGAGAGAAGCATTGATTGCCAATAATATTGCGAATGTTGATACTGTTGGTTATAAGAGACAGGATATAGATTTTCAGAGTGTTTTAAGTAATGAGCTTGGAAACTGTAAGCATAAGTCGTTGGATAGCAAGATTGGTGCACTTGATGTAAATGAGCTTAATCCACAGGTTTATACTGATTCATCAAATTATTCTTATAGACTTGATGGAAATAATGTCGATATTGATACTGAAAATGTTGAATTAGCATCAGAACAGATTAGATACGAGGCTCTTGCAACTAGTTTGAATTCTGAATTTTCCAGAATGAGAACAGCATTAGGCAAGTAATTCTAGGGGGATGAATTATGGGATTATTTCAATCATTTAATATCAGTGCTTCGGGAATGACAGCACAGAGATTTAGAACAGACATTATAGCTGAAAATATTGCAAATGTTAACACAACATCCACAGCAGAAGGTGGACCATACAGAAGAAAGGTAGTTACTTTTTCGGAGAGAAATGTAACTCCATTCAGTCAGGTGTATTCTGCATCAAAGAATGAGGCAGTGGGGAATGGAGTTAAAGTTAAAAAGGTGACAGAGGATTATGAGACGGAATTTGTAAAGGAATATGATCCTGCTAATCCGGATGCAGATGAAGATGGATACGTTTCATATCCAAATGTAAATACTGTGACTGAGATGACTAATTTGATAGATTCAACAAGAGCCTATGAGGCTAATGCAACTGCTTTTTCTGCTAGTAAATCTATGGCTGAAAAAGGGTTGACAATAGGATTATAGATTTTTCGGGGGTTTAGGAAATGGCAATTTCGATTGATGGAATTTCTTTGGGAAATTTGGATAATTACATTACTGATACTAAACTGGTTGAAAGTGAGAAGACTGATACTTTTAGCGACGTTCTTTCGGCGATGATGGATTCTGTTAACGAAACAAATGATTTGCAGAATGCGGCACAGGAGGCAGAGATTCAGTTTGCATTAGGAGAGTCTGAGAATACTCATGACTTGCTGATTGCGCAGGCAAAGGCTTCTGTTGCGTTACAGTATACAGTTGCTGTCAGGGATAAAGTAGTTGAAGCATACAAAGAAATTATGCAGATGCAGGTATAAAGAGGTAAGGTTAAATGCCAGAGCAAATTCAAAAGATAATTAATAAAATCTTGGAATGGTGGAAAAAATTTAATACAAAACAAAGAACTCTTATTGTTAGTATTACTGCAGTTATTATTGTTGCGTTAATTATTTTAGGATATGTGGTATCAAGACCTACGATGGTACAGCTGATTGCGTGTGAAGATGCAGCACAGGCTTCGGAGGTTAAAAAGATACTTAATGATGCGGGTATACAATATCAAGTGAGCAATAATCTTGTATATACAGTAAATTCTGCAGATGAAGTTGAGGCTGAGATGGCGCTTGCAGAGGGAGATATCCCTTCTCAAAGTTATGATATAAGCAATGTTACTGATGGAAGCTTTTCTACTACAGAGGCAGACAAGCAGAAGAAATATCAGGTTTACCTGGAAGGAAAGTTTGCGGAGCATATTCAGCAACTTGATTTTGTAAAAGCAGCTTCAGTAGACATTGATTTGCCAAGCAATGATGGCACCATCCTTTCAAAGGAGGAGGAAGGAACTGCTGCAATCACTCTGGATATTAAGGATTCAATTACAGAAGATCAGGCTTATGCAATTGCAAGATTAGTTGCAACACAGCTTGGGAATGATTCTACAAAGGGCATTACTATTATAGATACAAAAGCTAATGTTCTGTATTCTGGTGCTGACACAGAAACTTCAGCAGGACTTGCAAGCTCACAGCTTAGCTACAAGGACAAGCTTGAGAGACAGGTTAAGGATGAAATTATTCAGACACTTCAGGATTCAAATGTGTTCTCTAATATTGAGGTTGGAATGAATCTCAGCGTTAATTTTGAAACATCTGAGTCTGCTGAAAAGCATTACTCATATCCGGAAGGATTAGATCATGGTATTACAGACTCTGAATCTCTCTATGAATCGTCGGCTATAAATGGCGATGCGGCAGTTCCTGGAACTGATGCAAATGATGATGATGTAACTTACATGACACAGGATAATCAGTATTCTGAGTCAACAATTACAGATAATGATTATAATTATTTGAATGATGAAACTATTATTACAAAGAAGGATAATGGTGGAAATATTGATTATGATAAGTCTTCTGTTTCAGTTGTAGCAACGAGATATGTTGTTTATGATCAGGCTACTATGGAAGAAAATGGAGAATTAGAGGATGTTACATGGGAACAGTTTAAGATTAATAATGCTGATCCTGTAAAGGTGACAGAGGTTGACGAAGATTTTATCTCTATGGTTTCTAATTCTACTGGTTTTTCTGCTGATAATATTACATTTTTGATTTATGAGCAGGCTGAGTTTATTGACAAGAGTGGAATGAATATTTCATACAGTGATATTCTCCAGATTGCATTGGCAGTAGTTATTTTTGCTCTTCTTGCATTTGTTGTATTCAAGAGTACAAGAACTGTCAAAGAGGTTGAACCGGAGGTTGAAATTTCAGTTGAGTCATTACTTGATGCGACAGCTGATGAGCCTTCACTGGATGATATCGGTTATACAGAGAAATCTGAGACTAGAATTCTTATCGAAAAATTTGTTGATGAAAATCCGGATGCGGTTGCGTTATTACTTCGTAATTGGCTGAATGAGGATTGGGAGTAGTTATGGCTAGCGATTACAGTGGCGTGCAGAAGGCTGCAATTTTATTAATTACATTAGGACCAGAGAAGGCTTCTACGATATTTCAGCATCTAAAGGAAGAGGAAATTGAGGAGCTTACTTTAGAGATTGCAAATACTAGAAGTGTATCTCCGCAAGATAAAGAGGATGTACTTAATGAATTTTATCAGGTGTGTCTCGCACAGCAGTATATTGCCGAGGGTGGTATTGGATATGCCAAGGAATTGCTGGAAAAAGCACTAGGAGATGAGAAGGCTCAGGGTGTAATTGCGAAACTGACAGCATCTCTTCAGGTTCGTCCATTTGAGTTTGTTAGAAAAACTGAACCTAGTCAGCTTCTTAACTTTATACAGGATGAACATCCACAGACTATTGCAATGATTCTTTCTTACCTTCCGGCTACTCAGGCGTCTATGGTACTTGGTGCTTTACCACCTGAAAAACAGGCTGATGTTGCAAGAAGAATTGCACAGATGGATAGAACTTCGCCTGATGTTATCAAAGAGGTTGAGAGAGTTCTCGAAAGAAAGCTTGCATCTCTTGTTAATCAGGATTACACAATTGTTGGTGGAATTGATGCCATTGTTAATATTTTGAATAGTGTTGATAGAACTACAGAGAAGCATATTATGGAATCTCTTGAAATTGAAGAGCCAGAGCTTGCTGATGAAATTCGTAAGAAGATGTTCGTATTTGAGGATATTCTTCTTCTTGACGACAGAGCAATTCAGAGAGTTCTTAGAGACGTTGATAATGCCGACCTTGAACTTGCACTTAAGAGTTCAACAGAAGAGGTTCAGAATGTTATCTTTAGAAACCTTTCAAAACGTCTGGCAGCTATGATAAAGGAAGATATGGATTTCATGGGTCCAGTACGTATGAAGGATGTCGAGGAAGCACAGCAGAAGATTGTTGCTGTTATTCGTAAGCTTGAAGATTCTGCTGAAATCGTTATTTCACGAGGTGGAGGTGACGATATAGTTGTCTAATTTGGTGCGCCAGTATTATGTTGTGGAGCAGAGCAGTAAGGCGAGGATTATTAATTCAAACAGGCAAGTTGAACTGCGCTTAAAGGAGCTTAGAGAAGCACAACAGAAAACTGAACAAAAAACAGCAGAAGAACAAACAGATGGATTTGTTGATGGAATTTTGGCAGATGTTGTTGAGGAAATAAACAAACCTGATTCTGAAACCGCTGCAAATGAAATGTTAGAAAATGCAAGAGCTGAGGCAGATAGTATCATAAGTGAAGCTAAGGCAAATGCGAATTCTATTCTTGAAGAAGCAAAGAGCCAGATTGACGCTATTTTTGAAGAAAAGCGTATTGAAGGTTACAATGATGGACTTCGAGAAAAGGAAAATGAACTTATTCACAGAAGTCAGGAAATAGAAAATGAGCTTATATGTAAAAAAAGCGAATTGGAAGAAGAGTATAAGAGATATACAGAAGAACTTGAGTCTGATATTGTGGATGCTGTTATAAAAGTATTTAATAAAGTATTTACTGTTCAATTTGATGATAAGAAAGAACTTTTGCTGTCGCTTGTAAAAAGCACGATTTCAAATATTGAAATTGAAAAAAGTTTCAAAATTAGAATATCTGGTGAGAACTATAGCTTCGTTAAATCACATTTAGATGAGATAAGAAGCCGAGTTGGTGATGATATAGAAATTGAAATTGTGAACGACAGTAGAATGAGTGAGTCAGATTGTCAGTTAGAAACGAATTTTGGAATTTTTGATTGTGGAATTGATATGGAAATGGCTAACCTAGAGAAGGCTATTCGGTCACTTTGCAATTAGCTGAGATGGGGAAGAAACATTGCTTAAGAAGGCGGAAAAGTATTTAAAACTGTTAGATGGACAATATTATAAATGCTTTGGAAAAGTTGCAAAGGTAGTTGGACTTACAATTGAATCTGTGGGACCTGAGGCGAGATTAAATGACATGTGCATGATATATCTTGATGCAGACAGAACAGAGTTTGTAATGGCGGAAGTTGTTGGTTTTCGTGATTCAAACTTGATTTTGATGCCGTTTGACAGCGTTGAGGGCGTTGGAGTTGGATGCGTTGTTGAAAATACGGGGCATCCATTATCTGTTTCTGTGGGAGATGAACTTTTAGGGCATACTCTTGATGGAATTGGGCGTGTTACAGATGGTGCAGATATTAAATCGTCGGCGTCATATTCTGTTGAAGCGATGCCACCAGACCCTATGGAGAGGGTGATTATCCATGAGGTACTGCCTCTTGGTGTTAAAGCGGTGGATGGATTAATTACTGTAGGAAAAGGCCAGCGTATTGGAATTTTTGCAGGCTCTGGAGTTGGTAAAAGTACTCTTATGGGTATGTTTGCAAGAAATACAAAGGCTGATATAAATGTAATTGCTCTTATTGGTGAACGTGGTAGAGAGGTTAGAGAGTTTATTGAACGAGATTTAGGACCAGAGGGAATGGCAAGGTCTGTGGTTGTGGTTGCAACTTCTGACAAACCTGCGCTGATTAGAAAAACAGCTGCCATGACAGCTACAACAATAGCTGAATATTTTAGAGACCAGGGAAAAGATGTGCTTTTGATGATGGATTCTCTTACACGATTTTCTATGGCTCAGCGAGAGATAGGACTTGCATCAGGTGAGCCGCCAGTTACAAGAGGCTATCCACCAAGTGTATACTCGGAAATGCCAAAGCTTCTTGAGAGGGCTGGAACAAATGACAAGGGATCGATAACGGGACTATATACAGTTCTTGTGGATGGTGATGATTTTAATGAACCGATAACTGATACGGCAAGAAGTATTTTGGACGGACACATTATGTTGGATAGAAAGCTTGGACATAAAAACCATTATCCGGCAATAGATGTGTTACAAAGTATATCCAGAGTTATGAGTTCTATTGCTTCCAAGGAGCACAAGGAACTTGCAGGCAAATTGAAGAGTGTTTTGGCTACATATAATGAAGCAGAAGACTTAATAAATATCGGAGCCTACAAGGCTGGTTCAAATCCGGATATAGACTATGCGATTAAAAAAATTCGCCAGATAAATGAATTTCTGTGCCAGGGTACTGATGAGAAATTTTTATTTGATGAAGAATTGCAGCTTTTAGAACAGGTATTTGAAGAATAGATATTTGCAGAAAAAGATATTTCGTAATAAGTGTTGCCAAAAGTAAGGGGATCGAAGTACATGGCAAAATTTGTGTATAGGATGCAGAATATCCTGAATATAAAAATAAAGCTTGAAACTCAGGCAAAGAATGTATATGCAGCTGCAAATCGTAAGTATCTCGAGGAGCAGGAAATACTTCAGGAGCTTATGCTGAGACGTGTGGGTTATGAAAAGAAGCTTAAGGAACTTATGAATGGAAATATAGATATTAAAGCAGTTACAAATGCCAGAAATGATGTAAATACCATGAAAACCATAGTCAGAAGGCAGATGGTTGAGGTTCATAAGGCTGAGAAGGCTGTGGAGACTGCGAGGAATGAACTCAATCGTATTATGATGGAGAGAAAGACTCAGGAGAAACTGAAAGAGAAGGATTTTGAAAAGTTTAAAGAGGAGCTGAAAGCGGAGGAAGCAAAGGAAATCGATCAGCTTGTAAGCTTTACATACAACTATAAATAAAGGAGAAGTTAAATGGCTGACAATAACGAAGAATTAGAAGAAACTGTCGATAAGAAAAAGGCAAAGGAAGAAAAAAAGAAAGCCCAAAAAGAGGCTAAGGAAGCAAAGAAGGCACAGAAAAAAGCTAAGAAAGATGAAGTGGATCAGGATGACACAGAGGAGAGTGGAACAGGTAGTAAGTTTGTTCTATTCATAGTTACTCTTCTTGTGATTGTTATTTGGCTTGGAATTATTGCACTTTTAATTAAAACTGATGTAGGAGGCTTTGGTTCTACAGTATTATATCCGTATTTAAAGGATGTTAAGTATGTTAATAAGATTCTTCCGGTAGTAAATAATGGAATTGAGGTTGATACAGAGTACCAGTTTGATTCTATAGACGATGCTGTAGATAGAATTAAGGAGTTAGAACTTCAGTTAGATGAGGCAAACTCATCTACTTCATCTGATAGTGAGACAATTGCAGCATTGCAGGCTCAGGTGGAGGAATTATCTGTATACAAAGAGGCTGAAGCGCAGTTTGAGGAAGAGAAGGAAAAATTCTATGAAGAGGTTGTTTTTTCCGATGAAGCACCCGATATAAATGAATATAAGACCTATTATGAAAGCATTGCGCCAGAAAATGCTGAGGTTTTATATAAACAGGTTGTAGAACAACTTGAAGCAGACCAGGAGATTTCAGATTATGCAACAACATATGCATCGATGAAACCGAAAGAGGCAGCTGCAATATTTGACACAATGACAGATAACCTTGAGCTTGTGTCTGATATCTTAAAGGCAATGGATACTGAGTCTAGAGCTAATATACTTGGCAAGATGAATTCCGATACTGCTGCAAAGGTTACAGAGATGATGGAACCGAGTGGTATGTAAATTATTAATTGAAAATTAAAGAAAGGAGGAAAAAGAATGGATGGAGTTAATTTGACAGAACAGATATTTGCGGTGAATACAGTTAAAACTTCAAACCGTGTATCTGATTCAAAGAGTGATGTTTTGTTTTCTGATTATATGGCAAAACCAGTTTTTGATGACAAAAAGAGTGTTAAAACAGATGCTGCAAAGGATTCTGAAACTGAGTATCAACAGTACAAATATAAGAAGAAAGATATTGAACCATCTGATAAGACCCCAGAGGAAATGAAGCTTGATGAAATCAGCGAAGATATTGAAAAGCTGGAAGAAGATTTGGTTGAAACTGTATCTGAAGATTTAAATGTTGATAAAGAGCAGTTGATTGAAGTGATGGAGTATCTTGGACTTGCTCCTATTGATTTGATTGAACAAGAAAATCTGGCAAAGCTTGCAATTGAATTAAATGTTTCCACTGATTCAACTGAATTGCTGTTTAATGAGAATTTCCAACAGTTGCTCTCTGATGTAAACGAAATTGTTTCTCAGACAGCTTCCAACCTTGGGATTCCATATGATGAAATGGCAGAACTAATTTCACAGATGGATGTAATTGAATCACAAGATGAAGGTATTGATATTGCAACTATAGTGAAGGATTTTACAGATGCTGATATTCAAAATCAGAATGCGGATGTAAGCGCTGGTAACCAGGGAGCTGTTCTTTCAAATGAAGATGCAGATGCTGATATTCAAAATCAGAATGCGGATGTAAGCGCTGGTAACCAGGGAGCTGTTCTTTCAAATGAAGATGCAGATGCTGATATTCAAAATCAGAATGCGGATGTAAGCGCTGGTGACCAGGGAGCTGTTCTTTCGAATGAAGATGCAGATGCTTATTCTGGTTTGGCGTCAGAAGAGGAAATTAAAACTGTAACTAATAATAGCGAAAGTGTTAGTGATGAATCTGTTTTGAATTTGGAAAAGGTAAGTGTTGACAATGCTGAGACTGCTTCTGATACATATTCTAATGGCGACAGAGAAAATAATGCATATGGAAATTTAGACAATGGTGCTTCTGCAATGGCACATAGTCCGGAAGTTAATTCTATATTTAATTTAGACGAGGATGGCATAAATGATATTCAAAAATCCTTTGTTTCTTCTGAGACTACAGAATTAATAAACCAGATAGCTGAAAATGTAAAATTAAGTATTTCTCAAAGTGCTACATCTATTGAGATGCAGCTTAATCCAGAAAATCTTGGAAAGGTGTATGTCAACCTTTCGTCTAAGGAAGGTGTAGTAAGCGCACAGTTTGTTGCTACAAACGAAATTGTAAGAGAAGTCCTTGAAGCTCAGATGGTGACACTGAAAGAAAATCTGAATCAGGCTGGTGTGAAGGTTGATGCAGTTGAGGTTACTGTTTCATCCCATGAGTTTGAGAGAAATCTTGAACAGGATCAGTCAAGACAGGAACAGGAAGGCCAGTATCAGGAAGAAATGTCAGGACATAGAAGAAGGAGTATTAACTTATCTTCGCTAGATGAATTGTCAGGGGTTATGTCTGAAGAAGAGGCTTTATTAACCCAGATTATGAAAGATAATGGAAATTCTGTTGATTTGACAGTATAAGAAAGGAGTATTTATGGCATATATTGCTCATGTAAAAAATGGCGTTATAGAGTCATCTGTTTCTACAGAAAAGGCTGATGCGACAAAAGTAAATGAAAATATTGGTAAGTCCAAATTAGGATATGACCAGTTCCTTCAGCTGTTGTGTGCAGAAATGCAGTATCAGGACCCATTAGAGCCTACATCAAATACAGACTATGTTGCACAGATGGCTACATTCTCGCAGCTGGAAGCAACATTATCTATGAAGGATTCGCTTAGTGATTCATCTGATTCAACGATTAAGTCTATGGCAAATGCCCTTGTTGGTAAAGAGGTTGTTGTAGTTGATGATGAATCGGAGACTGGCTTTGCTGATGGTATAGTTGATTATGTAATGTATAAGGATGGAGAGACATATCTATCGATTAATGATAAGTTATATACTCTTGATAAGCTTGATACAATTTCCACAGAAGAATATTATGAGGCAGTTGTATCTGCAAAGACAATCGGAAATATGGTTGCTGCTTTACCTGCAATTGAAGATCTCACAACATCGTATAAAAAGGCTCTTGAGCAGATTAGAGAACTTTATGATGGACTTACAGATTATCAGAAAAAATATGTCAGTGAAGAGGATCTTGGTAAATTGAAGTTATACGAAGCTAAAATGTTAATACTTGAAGAGCGTGAGAATAGCAACAACACAGAGGATACAGATAACAGCGAGAACAGTGAAGAAACTAACGATGTTGGAGCTGAGTAGCAAATATGGAGGCTGAGGTTATATGGAAAAAATAACAAAACAGTTTTCTTCCATTGAACAGGTTACAGGCCAATATTTAAATAATAAAACAATAAATAACCGTTCTCAGACTTCAAACGTTTCATTCGAAGAGGTTTTACGAAAAACACAGCTTGAAAGCACTTCAGAGCTTAAGTTTTCAAAACATGCATCAATGCGTTTGAGCGAAAGAGATATTACACTTACAGAGAGTCAGAGTGCCAGACTCGAAAATGGTGTGGATGCTGCAAGTAAAAAAGGAATAAACGATTCTCTTGTTCTTGTGGACAATCTTGCTTTTATTGTTAATGTTCCAAATAAAACGGTAGTGACAGCAATGGATCAAACAGAAACAAACAGTAATGTATTTACAAATATTGATGGCGCAGTGATTATGTAGCTGGACCTTATGGGGGCTATCATTTCTGATTGACAGATGAAATGGTAACTGCGTCGTCCAAATTAGGAGGACAACTAATTATGATGAGATCACTTTACTCTGCTGTGTCAGGATTAAAGACACATCAGACAAAGATGGATGTTATTGGTAATAATATTGCCAATGTTAACACACAGGCTTTTAAAGCTTCAACAGTTAGATTTAGTGAAATAATGTATCAGACAACAGCGTCTGCTTCATCAGGAAATCCAGTGGCTGGAACTGGTGGAAAGAATGCAAAACAGATAGGTCTCGGTGTTACAACTGGAGCTACAGCTGGTTCTATCACAAAAGCAGGTGCGGCCGAGACAACAGGAAATCCATTTGATTTAAAACTTACAGATAAGAATTCAACCAATTTCTTTGTTGTAAGTGATGGAACAAGCACATTCTTTACCAGAGCTGGAGATTTCTATGTTGATGGAAACGGATATCTGTGTATGAGTTCTACAGGATATACATTACAGGGATGGCAGGTGGATGCAAATGGAAATGTAATTGTTGATACAGTTACCCCACTTCAGGTTATGGCTCCACAGAATCAGACATCTGCACCAGAAGCAACAACGCTTGCTTATGCATCAGGAATTATTGATAAAAATGATACCAATGCAAAGGATCAGGGTAGAACTATTACATTGGGCTTGTTTGATGATCTTGGATATAAGTACACAGCAAAATTCAATATCAAAGAAAGAGAAGGGGGAACAGATGGAGAATATACTGTTACACTTACAGATATTCTTTCGTCTGGTACAAGTAAAACAGCAAAGTCAATTTTTGAACTTGATGAAAATGGTGAGTTTGTAAAAGTAGATGGTCAGGGGAGAGTAGGAGACGTAGTATTTAACGGACGAGCATATAACTTAAATGACTTATTCAACGAGTCGGTATTGAAATTCGATGAGACAGATGGTACATTTACAAATATTGTCAATGGACAAGTTCCGGCAGCGGATCGGGCTACAAACAAGAATGTTATGTTGAATCTATCTCTTCTTCGTACAGAAGATACGGTAAATGCACCAGACAATGCAGCCGAAAGCAATTTTGCAAATATTACAATGGATTGGAGTGCAGCACTTAACTGTAACAATAATGGTACATCTACAATTGGTGCAACAAATGGTACAATCAGAGGTAAGGGTACTGGAAAAGCTCTCGGTGCATTGACAGGAATTGCGGTAGATGGTGATGGATGTATTTACGGTTCTTATGACAATGGAAATACAGTTTGCCTTGGACAGATTGCAGTAGCACAATTTGCAAATGCTTCAGGTCTTGAAAAGGTTGGAGAAAACTGTTACCAGACAACACTTAACT
>CAMFPD010000055.1 GCA_945971355.1 uncultured Lachnobacterium sp. | reverse complement strand
ATGCCGCTCTTCGGAGCGGCTAGTCAAGTGGGAGTACCCACTATGGAGCGTTTACAGACGTCTTCATATTGGTCATCATTTTTTATTGGTATACAGATTGATAGATTTGTGGTAATATGGAAATGATTTT
The DNA here is from genome assembly GCA_945971355.1 of uncultured Lachnobacterium sp. Taxonomy (GTDB): domain Bacteria; phylum Bacillota; class Clostridia; order Lachnospirales; family Lachnospiraceae; genus Roseburia. The sequence continues at coordinate 12,057 of CAMFPD010000055.1, read as the reverse complement.
GTGTACATTATTCGTTAAAATATTGCAAACGATGAAGGAGAAAAATATGAAAACTTACGGTGTAATTATGGCTGGTGGTGGAGGAACACGTTTCTGGCCGTTATCTAGACAGGAAGAACCAAAGCAGTTATTAAACCTTAGTGGAAAGGATTTGATGGTCAATGAGACAATTGATCGTATTGCTACAGTAGCTGATAAGAAGGATATTTTTATTGTTACAAATGTAACTCAGGTTCCTAAAATGAAGGCTGCGACTTCATCAAGAATACAGGAAAATCATATTCTTGCTGAGCCAATCGCGAGAAACACTTCTGCATGCATTGGATATGCGGCACTTGAAATTGTTAAAAAATATGGAGATGGTGTTATGTGTATTTTCCCATCTGACCATTTTATTAAGAATACACCAGAGTTCACAAGAGTAATAAAAGAGGCAATTAAGGTTGTAGAAGAGGAAGATAAGTTGCTTACTCTTGGAATCACACCTACATATGCATGTACTGGATATGGCTACATCAAGTTTGATAAGGCCGATACAGGTGTCGCCAAGAAGGTGGTAGAGTTCAAGGAAAAACCTGATGAAGAGACTGCCAAGGCATATGTTGCAAGTGGCGAGTATGCATGGAATAGTGGTATGTTTATTTGGAAGGCATCTACTATACTCAAAGCATTTGAAGAATTATTACCTGACGTATATGCTTGCTTGGAGAAAATTGGAGCTGCTATGGGAACAGCTGATGAGATGAAGGTGATACAGGAAGTATATCCAACTATACCAAGTATATCTATTGACTATGGTATTATGGAGAAGAGTCCTAATGTTAAAGTGATTTCGGCCGAATTTGGATGGAATGATGTCGGAGCCTGGGACAATCTTGGAGTGCTCTATGATGAGGATGAGAATGGGAATGTGATTGCTGGAAAACACATCGGATTCGAGACTACTAACTCAATCGTTTATTCAAAGAAGCGTCTAATCACAACAATAGGAATTGATAATTTGATTGTTGTGGAGACTGACGATGCAATACTAGTATGCGATAAGAATAAAGCCCAGGATGTAAAGAAAATTGTGGATGAGTTGAAAGCTTCTGGACGAAACGAGTATTTGTAATTGAGTGGAGATATTATGAGAAAGTTTAAAGAACAGTCAATACTTACTAAGTTGTTGTTTTTTTTGTTTATATGCCAATTTATTGCAATTGCGTACATAAATCTTACGCAATTGCAGTATCATTTAGGATTTGATTATAGTATCAATTTCCTTAAAACAATTCAAATTGTAAAACAGCATAAGCTTGTAATCGACCATTGGCAGAGTACTACAGGATATTCTTTGTTGGATGTTAACATACTAGCTGTTCCCTTCTATGCTATTACAAAGAATATATTTGTATCATTTGGAATAGCAAATACATTGATGATTACTGTTACTTCCTTTGTATTTTGGAAGATATTCAAGGCTCTAAAAGTGAATGTTAATAGCGCTCTCATTGGTTTGAATTTTTATATATGTTCCTTTGCAACAATAGAGTTTAACAATAGTAATGATTTGGGATATGCATCTGATATGCTTATTGGTTCTAACTATTACAGTATGACTATGTTGCTTGTATTGTTAGCACTATTGTATGTATGGACAGATTTATCAAAAAAAAGGTTGTGGATATATGGAGTAGTTTTGACTGCGCTGATTACTCTTTTATCAGCAACTAATGGATTGCTTATATGGGGCTTGTTTTTAGTGCCGTTATGTTTATACGACGTAATTAATGCGTTTGTAAATAATGACATTAGCAGGTTGAAGAGCAAAACATTTATATTTGGAATAGCAAATGTGATTCTTTCCCCTGTTGCAAATATACTTAGTTCTACAGGCGGAGAGGGAACATCAGGATTAGAGCTAGTTACAGTAAGTATTTTTTGGGAACATTTTAGAAATATATTCGCTGGAATACTTAAATTTTTGGGTGGATTGCCACTTCACGTAAGTGTTTCGCCAACATCTTTAAATGGAATTGCTTATGCATGTGCTTGTGGTATTATTGTACTGTTATTTGTAGGAGTGGGATATGGAGTAAGCTGTCTGTTTAAGAGAACCTCGACAGAACATATGAGGTTAATGTTGTGGATTATTGTTGAAAATATTTTGTTTTTTGCATTTGTAAACACAACATATGGTGAAGAAATATTTGAATGCAGATACTTACTTACCATAATATACTCTATGCTTATTCTTACAGTTATTTTTCTTAATGATTTGTCTGCGTTAGATAGAATTAAATCACAAGTGATTACAACACTAGTATTATTTTTGTTTCTATTATTAGATGTTGTTGGGGATAAGAACATTTACACTATTAGAATGGATTATGAACAGCTGAAACAAGTTTCAGAATATGTTCATCAATCAGATAGTCCAGTAGTATATGTTTGCAATGATGAAATCGTTTCAAGGCGAATACGTGTGATTGATCCAGATAGAGTATATAGAAATGCTTTGGGAGTTAATGCTGCGTCTGCATGGGGAGAGTATCTTTTCTTTCAGGATAATGCGGATTACACAGGTGATAACTATATGATAGTTGTAAATGGACAGCATGATGCTATTCCAGAATGGTTATTTAATATGTATACATTGGAGACAAACATAGGTGAGTATGATATATATCATTCAAATGTTAGCAAATTTGATTTCTCTTCCGAGATTCAGGACCATACAATCGATTTCCCTTATAGTTTAGGATATGCAGTGAATTATGGATTTATAGATGAAAGTGGCGCATTTGTTACGGATGGAACTGAATGTTATTCTTTGGCAGGACCAGAACAGCCTGTAAAAAATGCAGGAAAGTATTCTGTTAGATTGTCATATGAAATTGAGACAATGGGTACAGGAGAAAACATTTTTGAGGTGGTTTCAAATAATGGAACAACTGTACTGGCGCAATGTGTGTTAGATAATAATGTGAAAGAAGCTACATTAAATGATATAATATATAACGAAAACGATACTATTTCTTATAGAGTCTATAATTCAAATGGTACTGTAATGAAGATAAATAATATAGAGGTGACAAAAGCAAATGATTAATTTTAATGTACCACCATTTGTAGGAGGAGAGTTTGATTATATCAAGCAAGCTGTAGAAAATAAAAAAATCTGTGGCGATGGGGAGTTTACTAAAAAATGTAATAAATGGATAGAAGAACGTTTTGATGCACAGAAGGTTCTTCTCACGACAAGTGGAACAACAGCCCTTGAGATGGCTACAATATTGAGTGATCTTCATGAGGGAGACGAGGTTATTCTTCCAAGTTTCACATTCTCAAGTACAGCGACATCTGTTGTGTTGACAGGTGCAACGCTGGTGTTTGTTGATATAAGACCAGATACAATGAATATTGACGAGACAAAGATTGAGGCTGCAATCACAGATAAGACAAAAGCTATCATTGCCGTTCACTATGCAGGTGTAGCATGTGAAATGGATACAATTATGGATATTGCCAGAAAACATAATCTTATTGTGATAGAAGATGCGGCACAGGCTGTAATGAGTACATATAAGGGGAAAGCATTAGGAACAATCGGTGATTTCGGTTGCTATTCATTCCATGAGACAAAGAACTATTCTATGGGTGAAGGTGGCGCACTTGTAATAAATAATCCAAAATATAATGAGGCTGCTGAAATCCTCAGAGAAAAGGGGACAAACAGAGCAAAATTCTTCCGTGGACAGGTGGATAAGTATACATGGGTAGATTACGGTAGCAGCTACCTTCCAAGTGATATGAACGCAGCATATCTTTTGGCTCAGCTTGAAAAGGCTGATGAAATTAATGATAACCGTCTTACTTCATGGCAGTATTATTATGATAATTTAAAATATTTACAGAAAGAGGGAAAAATTGAGCTCCCAGTAATTCCAGAGGGTTGTATACACAATGCGCACATGTTCTATGTGAAGTTAAAGAATCTTGAGGAGAGAACAGATTTTATCTCATACTTGAGAGAGAATGGCGTTCAGAGCACTTTTCATTATATTCCACTTCACTCAGCACCAGCGGGAATTAAATTTGGTAGATTTGATGGTGAGGATGTGTATACAACAGTTGAGAGTGAGAGATTGACACGTCTTCCAATGTATTATGGACTTTCAGATGAGGATCGTGCTAAGGTCGTAGAAGTAGTTAAGAATTTTTTTGAGTAATAGGAGTGGTTATGGATATATCAGTAGTAATTCCTGTTTATGGATGTAGAGCTGCGTTGCCAGAACTTCATAGACGTTTGTGTGAGAGTTTGGAGCAGATAGTTGATTCTTTTGAAATAATATTGGTGGATGATTGTTGTCCACAGAACTCATGGGAAGAGATAAAGAAATTGTGTGCTATAGACAAAAGAGTTGTTGGCATGCATATGTCTCGAAATTTTGGTCAGATTAAAGCAATCACAGCAGGATTAGACAAGTCAAGAGGTGACTGGATTGTTGTTATGGATTGTGATTTGCAGGATAGACCAGAGTCAATAGTTGAACTCTATAATAAGGCACAGGAGGGCTATGATGTAGTATTTGCTAAAAGAGAGGGACGTGTGGACAGTGCTGTTACTAAGTTCTTGTCCAAAAGTTTTTATAAAGTATATGACTACTTCACCGATGGAACGTTTGACAGTTCAATATGTAATTTTAGTATTTCAAAACGTAAGGTTATAGATGCATATTGTAGAATGAGAGAGCAAAATAGGGCCTATACAATGTTTATTCGCTGGCTTGGATTTAATCAGACTGCCATAAGCCTTAAAGCTGATGCCAGATTTGAGGGAGAGTCTTCATACAATATGAAGAAGAAGTTAAAAATGGCATTTGAAATAATTACATCTCAGTCCAATAAACCACTTATGATTTCGGTAAAGGCTGGTTTCACAATTGCTGTTTTAGCACTTATTTACATTATTTATGTAATTGTTAGGGCTCTTGTTATAGGAGATACTTTAACTGGGTGGCCAAGTCTCATTGGATCAGTTTATCTAATGGGTGGAATTTTGTTGTGTGCCATTGGAGTAGTTGGAATATACGTCGGTAATATTTTTAACGAGGCTAAGAATCGACCTATTTACGTGATTTCAGAATGCATAAATGGTGAGGAAGAAAATTAATGAAGAAAATTGTTATCTTTGGAGCAACAGGAAATATAGGAGCATATTTTACAGATTATTGTAAACAAATGCTCGATAGTTCAAAATATGAGCTAATTGCTGTGGGAAGAAAGCAGACATATTTTTATAATAAAATCGGTATAGAGTATATAAACGTTGATTTATGCAATGCATCTGATTTTGACAGACTTCCAAAGGATGATGTGTATGCAGTTGTGAATTTGGCAGGTTTGCTTCCGGCATACTTGAAGGAATATGATCCATTTAAGTATGTGGAAACGAATATAAATGGTGCATTAAGAATTTTGGAATATGCAAGAAAAAATAATGCTGACAGAGCCATTTATACCCAGACATGGGCTGAACAAGCTGGATATTGGGGAAAGGAAGAGGTGCTTCGCCCTGAGTATCCAAGAAAGCTATTATATACAGGTGATCATGCGTTTTATTCTATCACAAAGAGCATGATAGTAGATACAATGGAGCATTATAAGCAGGAGTACGGATTAAAGAATTTTGTATTCAGACTTCCAAATGTGTATTTGTATCACCCAGAGAAATACTATTATGTTGATTGCGTCAAGAAGCCAATTGCATATAGATATATGATTGACAAGGCTGCTGCAGGTGAGACAATTGAGATGTGGGGAAATCCTGATGCATTTAAGGATATCTTGTACATAAAAGATTTATGCCAGATGATGTACAAAGCATTATTTGCACGGGTGAATGGTGGCACATACAACGCTGGTACAGGTATAAAAACAACACTACGTGAGCAGATAGAAGGAATGGTAGAGGTATTCTCACCAGATGATCATAAATCTCAAATAATTGAGAAACCAGAAGGGGCAGGATTTACAAGTTTTGTAATGGATATAGATAATGCAAGAAAAGATTTGGGCTACGAGCCAGAATATACTTACATTAAATACCTAGAAGATTATAAGAAGGAACAGGAATTGAATCGATTTGAGGAGCTCTGGAGGAAATAAACTATATGAAAAAGTTAGCTATCATAGGGGCTTCTTATTTACAGCAGCCCCTTATTGAAAAGGCAAAATCATTAGGAATAGAAACACATGTATTTGCATGGCAGTGTGGCGATATAGGGGAGAAGACGGCAGATGTCTTCTACCCTATTAGTATTGTAGAGAAAGAAGAAATATTGGCTAAATGCCGAGAAATTGGAGTGGATGGAGTATGCAGTATTGCATCTGATCTCGCTGCTATTACAGTAAATTATGTGGCATCAGAGATGGGACTTATAGGAAATACTATGGAGTGTACAGCGATTTCCACTAACAAGCATCTTATGAGGGAGGCTTTTGAAAAAAATGGAGACCCTTCGCCAAAGAGCCTTTTGGTAGAAAGCATTAATGATTTGAACGTTGAAAAATTAAACTTTCCAGTAATAGTAAAACCTACTGACAGATCAGGTAGTAGAGGAATTACAAAGTTATATTCTGCGGACGGATTAGCTGAAGCAATTGAAAATGCCAAGTCACAGGGCTTCGAAAAGAAAGCACTGGTTGAAGAATTTGCAACGGGACAGGAGTATAGTGTTGAATATGTTTCATATAGAGGGGAACATCATTTTTTGGCTTTGACAAAGAAGTTTACAACCGGAGCACCTGGTTTTATTGAAACAGGACATTTAGAACCTGCGCCGATATCAGAGCAGACATTAGATGCTGTTAAGCAGGTTGTTTCACATGCCCTTGATAGTTTGCAGATAAAAAATAGCGCTTCACACACAGAATTAAAAATAGCGGCAGATGGAACAATTCGAATCATCGAAATTGGTGGTAGAATGGGTGGAGATTGTATAGGAAGCAATCTAGTAGAATTATCGACAGGTATAGATTTTGTTAAGTGTGTTATTGATCTTGCACTTGGCGAAAAGCCAGATTTCACACCGATACATGGTAAAGGCGTGGCTGGAATTAGATACATCTTTAATGAAAATGATATGGATGTATATAAGAAAGTTAAATCTGAGCACCCAGAGATGATAGTTGCAGAGGATATTAATGAGATTACTGATTCTGATGTTACAGATAGCGCATCAAGATTTGGTATGTTTCTCATGAAGGCAGATAGCATTGATGAATTAATTGAATATTTGCCTGATGATATGGAGGAATAATAATGACAAAAGATAAATTGAAGACCCTTTTGTTATTACATATAATGCTCATGATTTACTCTATGAGCGGAATTTGTAGTAAGATGGCATCAAAACAAGAGTTTCTGAGTTTTAAATTTTGTTTGTTTTATGCTTGTATTATAGGGCTTCTAGGATTCTATGCAATAGGTTGGCAGCAGATTATTAAGAGGCTACCACTCACAACAGCTTTTGCAAATAAAGCAATTACCATAGTGTGGGGGCTCATATGGGGACTGGTCTTTTTTCAGGAAAAAATAACGGTTGGAAAAGTAATTGGTGTTATTCTTGTTGTTGCCGGAGTAGTTTTGTACGCTAAGGCAGATGGGGAGGAGAAAGATGAATAAAACAGTAATTATGTATTCATGTGTATTGCTTTTCGGAGTGTTTATTAGCGCTATTTCACAGGTTATTTTGAAGAAAGCTGCATTAAAAAAATATGATTCTGTGATTAAGGAATATTTGAATTTCCCAGTAATATTTGCATATTCCATTTTTATTATTTCGACATTTTTATCTATCATTGCGTATAAGGGAATTCCACTCTCTATGGGACCAGTGCTTGAGGCGACTAGTTATATTTATGTCACTATTTTTGGAGTTAAAATTTTTAAAGAGAAAATCAATAAAAGAAAAATTTGTTCTTTAGTTTTAATTATTGGAGGAATTATTGTATATTCTGTTTTAGGATAGCAATTGGAATATTATGAATAAGAGTTTTACAAAAGAAGATACTGGTATTTTAAAAGGGATAGCAATACTTGCGATGGTATTCCATCACACATTTGTTAATAATCCAGGATTACCAATTTATGCTACAGAAGGTGCAAATTATATAACTGTTTTATCAACATCTGCAAAGATATGTGTTTCACTCTTGACGATTTTGAGTGGGTACGGATTAGCAGAAAGTTATAAAAATGTGGACAGAAAAGCGAAATTCCATAGAATTAGATTTATTCTATCACATTATATACAGCTGTTGTCGATGTATTGGATGGTATTTGCCATAACTTTTATTTCTATATGGATGCAGCAGGGAACTCTAGCTGGAATATATGGAGAAGGGGTGTATGGGTATAAAAATTTGATTATCGATTTGCTTGGACTTGGAATTGCATTTAAAACACCGGTGTTAATTGGTGGATGGTATTTAACTGCGATTGTTACATTTTATGTAATATTCCCTGTATTGCAATGGTTGATTGAAAAGTTGGGAATTGTAATAGTTATAATTTGTTATATTCCTTGGATATATTATATGATAATAGGGGATATAAATATGCATACTGATTGGGGAATGTTTTATTTGTGTTCATTTGCTTTAGGAATATATCTTTCAGAAAAGGATTTACTTGCAAAGCAGTTTGCTTTAGATTGGAAAAAAGGTTTGCCTGTTTCCATTGTATTCTTTGCATCGATGATGCTATTGCGAGCATATATTACTTTACCAGTCGACGTGTTTTTGTCATTATCAATAATTGAGTTAGAGATATTTGGTATTTCAAGAATCCCATTTTTAAGAGACTTTCTTAAAAATTGTGGAAATCAATCAGCTAATGTATGGTTACTTCATGGATATGTAGGTGGGGTTATTTCTTATCTTCAATTTAGAACTACTGGTATGAGATATGTTTTTCTAGTTTTTGTGTGTATGTCTGTATCGATTGTGATAGAGTTGATTAAGCAAGGAACTCATTATAATACGGGGGTTAAGAAAATTAGAAAACGAATATTGTAATTAGCGAGGATAGAAACATATGAAAGAACTATTGTTTTTGGAACCTGTATTTACCCATAATATTTGGGGAGGTACAAACTTGAAAGATAAGTTTGGATATAATGTCGAAGGCAATGATATAGGTGAGTGCTGGGGAATTTCAGCCCATGAACATGGAGATTGTACTGTAGTTTCAGGAGAACATAAGGGAAAGAAGCTTTCTGAATTATGGAAAGAGAATCATGAACTGTTTGGAGAGTATAATAGTGAGAGATTTCCATTACTTACCAAAATTATTGATGCAAAGGATGATTTGAGTATACAAGTACATCCAGATGATGCATATGCAGCCATTCATGAAAATGGTTCATATGGAAAGATGGAGTGTTGGTATATCCTTGATTGTAAGGAAGATGCAACGATTGTAATTGGTCATAATGCAAAGACAAGAGAAGAACTTGCAGATATGATTAATAATGGAAGATGGTCAGAGTTTATAAGAGAGATACCTATTAAGAAAGGTGACTTCATGCAGATAGATCCTGGTACAGTTCATGCAATCAAGGGAGGAACTCTTATCTTAGAAAGTCAGCAGAATAGTGATATTACTTATAGAGTATATGATTATGATCGCCTGAGCAATGGAAAGCCACGTGAAATTCATGTAAAGCAGAGTATTGACGTGATTAATGTGCCAGCAAAAGATGTAGCAGACAGCATTGTTTCAACAGATAATCTTGAAAAGAATGCACTACACCAGCTTATTTCATGTGATAGGTATAGTGTATTTAAGATAGATGTAGATGGAAAAATGGATTTTGAACAAACTTATCCATTTATGCTTGTAAGCATAGTAGAAGGAACTGGCGAGATTGATGGCACTCAGTTAAAAAAGGGAGACCATTTGATTATTCCGTTTAACTATGGTAAGGTATGTCTTAGCGGAAAGATGGTTATGATTGCCTCTACACCAGCATAAACATTTTGTACAGGAGGAAAGAATGGATACAAATATAATGGAACAATACAAATTATGGACAGAAAAGGCAACTGAGGATAATGATGTTGTTGCTGAATTGCGTGCAATTGCTGATGATACAGAAAAAATAGAAGATGCTTTTTATCGCAATCTTGCATTTGGAACTGGTGGGCTTCGTGGTGTGATTGGTGCTGGTACTAATCGTATGAATATTTATACAGTTGCTAAGGCCTCACAAGGATTGGCAGATTATGTTAATAAGATTTGTGATAATAATTCAGGTAAGTTTAACCGTGCGATTGCTGTTAGTTATGATTCCAGAATCAAATCTGATTTATTTGCAAAGGTAGCAGCTGGAGTATTTGCTGCGAACGGAATTGAGGCACACATATATAGTGAGTTGATGCCTACACCATGTCTATCATATGCTGTTAGAGCTTTGAATTGCGCGGCGGGAATTATGGTTACGGCGTCACATAATCCATCAAAGTACAATGGGTATAAGGTATATGGTGCAGATGGATGTCAGATTACAACAGAAGCAGCGGCTGAAATCTTAGCTGAAATTGAAAAACTTGATATTTTTGCGGATGTAAAGAGAGGCTCTTTTGATGAGCATATGAAATCAGGTATGATTTCATATATTGATGAGGAAATTTATACAAATTTTGTAGAAGAAGTTAAAAAACAGTCTATGATACTTGGTGATGATGTGACTGTAGATAAGAATGTATCTATAGTTTATACACCACTTAATGGAACTGGTCTAAAGCCTGTACTTCGTACATTAAAGGAGTCTGGATATACTAATATTACAGTAGTGTCAGAGCAGGAGAAACCAGATGGTAATTTCCCAACATGTCCATATCCTAACCCTGAAATTAAGGAAGCAATGGCTCTTGGTATGGAGTATGCAAAAAAATATAATGCAGATCTTCTTCTTGCTACGGACCCAGATGCAGATCGTGTTGGAATCGCTGTTAAAGACGAGAAGGGGATTAGAGTAGAGGCCGGCGAATATGCATTGGTATCGGGTAATGAGACAGGAATTCTTCTTTTAGACTATATTTGTACAAGAAGATGTGCTACAAATACAATGCCTGAGGATCCTGTAATGGTTAAGACAATTGTTACATCGGATATGGCAAAACAGGTAGCAGACAATTATGGTGTGCGAACTGTTGATTGTCTTACTGGATTCAAGTTTATTGGTGAACAGATTGGTTTATTAGAGTCACAGGGCAAAGAGTCGTCATATATTTTCGGCCTTGAAGAGAGCTACGGATACCTTAGTGGTGGATATGTACGCGATAAGGATGCCGTTGATGGTGCATTCCTCATATGTGAGATGTTTGCATATTACAAGACTCAGGGGATTAGTCTGCTTGATAAATTGGAAGAATTATATCAGAAGTATGGATATAGACTTAATACTCTTCATTCATATGAGTTTGAAGGGGCTGCTGGGGCTGAAAAAATGCAGCAAATCATGAAGTCGTTTAGAGGAGATTTTACATCATTTGGTGGATTGAAGATAGAAAAACTGATTGATTATCTCCCAGGTGTAGATGGACTTCCAAAATCGGATGTACTTAAATTCTTACTTGAGCAGAATGGCTCGGTTGTTGTTCGTCCTTCTGGAACAGAGCCTAAGATTAAATTCTATATTTCGGTTACTGCTGATAGCATGAAAGCAGCAGAAGTTAAAGAGAAAAAGATTGTTGAGGAATTGGAAGAATTATTGAAATAGAATAGAGTAGTTAAAAAATTCCCTATTGATTAATGGATTAGTCAATAGGGAATTTGTAGTTATGAAGGACAGCGGTGTTAGATGAAAAAGGAACTATGTAAAAATTTTATTAAGAAAAACATGTTAAAAATAATTATAACGATTGATATAATTATTGTATTAATTATCTTAGGATGTTGGGTTTCTTGGGATACAAATAATATTATTCCCAACATTAAGGGTATATGTTCTTCCTCAAATGATAATTTTACGAGAGATTTTTATCTGAGTCAGATTTCACTAT
>CAMFPD010000054.1 GCA_945971355.1 uncultured Lachnobacterium sp. | reverse complement strand
AACAGCCCTCTTTCGAGGGCTGTTTTTTCATTCATTGCGCTATTTTACTCGTGCACTGCTCCAACCAAATCCTTGATATCAGCAACATTATACTGCTTCATATACTGTTCAATTCCATCTACAACCTTTTCTGCCGCACGTGGGTCTGTAAAGTTAGCTGTTCCAACAGAAACCGCTGTTGCTCCAGCCAAAATCATTTCAATTGCATCATTTGCATTCATTATTCCGCCCATTCCAATAATAGGAATATTAACAGCCTGATATGTCTGATAAACCATTCTAACTGCAACAGGATGAATAGCTGGGCCGCTCATTCCACCAGTCTTATTTGCAAGAACGAATTTCTGTCTATGGATATCAATCTTCATACCTGTAATTGTATTTATAAGAGAGAGTGCATCTGCGCCACCTGCTTCTGCTGCCTTTGCCATCTCTGTAATATCAGTGACATTAGGAGAAAGCTTCATGATTACAGGCTGCTTTGCATACTTCTTCATTTCCTTGGTAATAGCCTCAACCGCCTTAGGATCCTGACCAAATGCAATACCCCCCTCCTTAACATTAGGACATGAGATATTGATTTCCATCATATCAATTGGCTCATCTGCAAGTCTCTCAACTACGGCAACATATTCCTCTGTTGAGTGGCCGCATACATTTACAACAATTTTAGTATCGTAGTTTTTAAGAAATGGAATGTCCCTCTCACAGAAGAGATCAATTCCCGGATTCTGAAGTCCCACTGCATTGAGCATTCCTCCATACACCTCAGCAACTCTAGGAGTTGGATTTCCTGTCCAAGGTACATTAGCAACACCCTTTGTAGTCACTGCACCAAGCTTATTTAAATCAGTGAATTCACTATACTCAGCACCTGAGCCAAATGTTCCAGAAGCAACTGTCACTGGATTTTTCCACTCTACACCAGCAATATTAACCGACATATTCATTACAGCTCTACCTCCTTTGCATTAAACACAGGTCCCTCTTTACAGATACGCTTGTTGTTCACATTAGTGTGAGCATCCTTTTCCCTGCTCTTGCACACGCAGGCAAGACATGCACCGATACCGCAGGCCATTCTCTCTTCCATAGAAATATAGCATTCCATGTTGTTCTCCTCTGCATATGTTTTCAATGCACGAAGCATTGGGGTTGGTCCGCAGGTATATATTATATCAGCATTTAATTTTTCACTCTTAATCGCATCAATTACATTTCCTTTTGTGCCCAGGCTTCCATCCTCAGTCGCCACAAAAGTCTCAGCAACCTCCTCAAACTCTTCAAGAAGAAACGTATCACTGTTTCTATATCCCATTACAACCTGTATATCTTCACCACTTGCCTTCATTTCCTTTGCAAGCTGAAGCATAGGCGGAACACCGATTCCTCCGCCGATAAGGAATGCTTTCTTACCAGATACTACTGTAAATCCATTGCCAAGAGGTCCAAGGATTTTGACAGTATCACCAGCTTTAAGCCTTGAAAATTCCTCTGTTCCAGTTCCTTCACCTGTCACTCTGTACACAAGTCGCAGGGTTCCCTTCTCCCTGTCGATTCCACAAAGACTGATTGGTCTTGGAAGAAGCTTACTAGCATCATTGCTGTATACAGATACAAACTGTCCTGACTTTGCAGCCTTTGCAATATTCTCAGTCTGCAATACCATGTCGAAAATTCCATTTCCCAAGCTGTTCTGGGAAACCACTTTTACTATTTCTTCAAACTTTTCTGCCATGTATTCTCTCTCCTAAAAAATTGGGCAGCACCTGTTGGTTCTGCCCTTGTATTCATACTATAAAATCCACTATTCCATCTTCGCGCCACATTGCAATTGCTAGATGCTAAGATCTAATTAATATTTTATTTGTTTGCAAGAGCACCTGCGATATCGGCAATCATATCCTCAACAGCCGCACGTGACGCATCTGCAAAATTCTCAGGTGTGATACCCATCTCCTTGTACTTATCCTGCTTGTATGCAGCGATAATACCTCTTGATGAGTTTACAATTGCTCCAAGTCCATCCTCATTGAAGAAGTGAACAAGGTCAGCACCCTTTCCACCCTGGGCACCGTATCCAGGCACGAGAATAAAGCTCTTTGGCATTACTTTTCTGAGTAATTTGCCCTGCTCTGGGTATGTAGCTCCAACTACAGCTCCTACATAGCTGTAAGAGTCACCCATACAGTCAGCACCCCACTCAGCAACCTTCTCACCAACATGCTCATATAATGGCTTTCCATCTATGAGACGGTCCTGGAATTCTCCACTTGATGGGTTAGAAGTCTTAACAAGGATGAAGATACCCTTCTTCTCCTCTTTACATACATCAACGAAAGGTTTGATACCATCTGTTCCAAGATATGGATTTACTGTTGCAAAATCCTCATTGAAAGTAGAGAAGCTCTTGCTTCCAATCTGAACTTTCCCAAGATGTCCGGTAGCGTAAGCTGTAGATGTTGAACCGATATCTCCGCGCTTAACATCTCCGATAACTACCAAATCCTTCTCATGGCAATAATCAACTGTTTTCTGGAATGCTTTAACACCCTCAATTCCAAACTGCTCATACATAGCAATCTGTGGCTTTACAGCAGGAATCAAATCATATGTAGCATCTACAATAGCCTTATTGTACTGCCAGATAGCCTCCGCTGCTCCAGCTGGTGTCTCTCCAAACTCCTCAAAGGCTTTCTTCTGAATGTGCTCAGGAACATATGAGAGCATTGGATCAAGACCTACAACTATTGGTGCATTTGTCTTTTTGATTTTGTCTACTAATTTGTTGATCATAGTAATATCCTTTCGTTGTTAAATTTTATAACTACGTGAAAAATCACCTACTACTATAATACAGAAATAATCACAATTTTCAATTACTAAATTAATTATTCTTTTTCATTTACAAATATGATTATCCCTTAATATTTTTTCCTCTTCAATTATGAATTCGATTATTCTGGAAAGCCACGTAAATAATGCATGCACATAACATCACATTTCCTTTAGAATATTTTATTTTGCAGCAATAACATCTGCCATGTCATAGTGACCAGCGCCTTTTCCCTTGAGGAATTTTGCAGCCTCCACCGCACCCTTGGCAAATACTGCCTTTGAGTATGCTGTGTGCTTGAATTCTATAACCTCATCCTGTCCACAGAAGAACACCTCGTGCTCTCCTACAATATTGCCACCACGAACTGCAGAGATTCCGATTTCATATTTATCTCTCTGCTTTCTCTCCTGGCTTCTGTCATACTTGTAAACATAGTCCTGCTCCAATGCCTCGTTCATGGAATCAGCAAGGGCAAGTGCAGTTCCGCTAGGAGCATCAAGCTTTAAGTTGTGATGCTTTTCAACAATTTCCATATCGAAGCCAGCTGGTGCAAATACCTGTGCAGCCTTTTTAAGAAGCTCCATGAGTGTATTTATTCCAAGAGACATATTTGCAGATTTAAGAATTGCAACCTTATTGTAGCACTCCTCAACCTTTGCAAGCTGCACCTCAGAAAGACCTGTTGTACAAAGCACCACTGGAATCTGCTTTTCCACACAAAAATCAAGCACACCATCCACAGCCTTTGCATTTGAAAAATCAATTACAACATCTGCTTCCACATCACATTTATCTATTGTTGAAAATACTGGATAGTCATTTGGGATTCCGTCATATAAATCAATTCCTGCCACAATTTCTACATCTGCATCTACCTTGCAGATACCGGTGATACACTGTCCCATTTTTCCATTGCATCCGTTCATAATTATTCTAGTCATGTCAAATCTCCTTTGTGTAGAAATCGCCTGCATAAATACTGCAGGCGACTTTTATTTTTATGCTTATATTTTATACTTTTATTTCAAATATACAAGACTATGCACTACACTTAACCATACTTATGCAAGTTTAAGTCCGTACTCTGTCATGGCCTTAGCAAGCTTGGCTTTTGCCTCAGCCCCCATCTCACAAAGAGGAAGGCGAAGTGGTCCAACCTCCATTCCCATAAGGTTCATAGCAGTCTTAACCGGAATTGGATTTACATCTGAGAACAAAGCATCCACAAGTGGAAGCGCTTCTCTCTGAAGTTTCTGTGCTGTAGCAATATCACCCTTGAAGAAGCTGTCGCAGAGTGCATGTACCTTAGCCGGTGCGATATTACTCCACACAGAAATAACACCAACAGCGCCGATGGACATAAGTGGAAGCACAAGTCCATCCTCACCTGAATACATATCAAGTTTACCATCTGTGAGATTCATTGTCTTGGAAGCCTGAGCCATATTTCCTGTAGCTTCTTTAAGTCCAACAATGTTTTCTTCCATATTGAAAAGTGTAGCAACTGTCTCTGGAAGGAGGTTGCAGCCTGTTCTTCCTGGTACATTGTACATAATAATAGGACATTTTGTATTCTGGGCAATACTTGAATAGTGCTTTACAAGTCCAGCCTGTGAAGTCTTATTGTAGTAAGGTGTAACGATTAAAAGACCATCTACTCCAGCCTCCTCAGCCTCTTTTGAAAGCTGAATAGCTGTCTGTGTGCAGTTTGAACCTGTTCCTGCAATTACTGGAACTCTGTGATTTGTAAACTTAACTGCTGCCTCAATTACATCCTTGTGCTCTTCCATTGAAAGGCATGAGCTCTCACCTGTTGTTCCCGCAATAATAATCGAGTCTGTTCCTTCCTTAATCTGGAAATCAATAAGTTCTTCTAACTTCTCATAGTTCACTTCCTGATTGTCTTTCATAGGTGTGACAATAGCTACACCTGCGCCCTTAAAAATTGCCATCTCTTCTCTCCTTGTTTTGTGTTCTTAAATTACGCCGTTACATATAATGTTTCATAATGCAAAATGACCAGCCTAAAAGGCTGGTCAAAATTCTCATACATATATACGAAAAATGATAGCCCTCCATCTTGCGATGACAGTAACAGAATTATTCACTCTGCTCCCAAGCAAATGATTGCAGTTTCAAATGCTTTCGGCGCTATTCCTTTCACACAGCATCCTCTGCTTCTGCTGCATCCTCTGTGTTACTGATAATTCGCGCAACCTCTATCTCTTATTCAACTATTCACATACTAGCACTAGTAATTATACTTGTCAATGATATAAATCTAACCCGTTTACTTTTCAGGTGCAATATTATAAATCTCATCAGCAAGCTCTCTTATTTCCTCGTCCAAAACTCTTCCTGTACATATAATTGTCATATCATCTGGTCTTGAAGCCAACATTTCCTTAATATCATTAAGACTTATAACCTTCTGATCAACAAGCCCCAGAATTTCATCAAGTACTATCAAATCACATGCACCTGTTGCAATAACCTTCTTGCCATAATTGAAACCATTTTTCAGATTCATGGTTTCTTCCATCTTCTTTTCCTCATCGAGTTCATCAAACGGAATCTCAGCTTTGGCAAAATTGAAATACTTTATCTCAGGTTCCAGACGCTTATAAAATTCCTGCTTGCTCTCACATTTTCCCTTGAGAAACTGAATAATTATTGCCTCTTTGCCCTCCATAACGGCCTGAATTGCATTTCCTATTGCGGCTGTTGATTTTCCTCGGCCTTCACCATAATAAATCTGTACAACACCTTCGTTCATAATTGCCTCCAGTAGTCACCGAATAAAAAGAATATGGGAAATATACCACAGCTAACTTGCTTTTGTCAAATATTGGACAATTTGTACTATTTTTCCTATTTTACACAAATTTGAGAAAATATATTTTATTTACTAAATTAAATTCATTTAATCTTCAAGAATATATATTTTATTCTCTCATTTACATTCATTTAATCTTCAAGAAAATCTATTTTGCTTACAGAAACCTCATATGCAGTTCTCTGCTCCGCCTCATTTTCATTTATTTTCTTCACATAATCCCGGCTCTGAATACGTCCCCAAATCTGAACATGGGCACCAACCTCAAAGCTGGATGCAAATCTGGCGTTTCTCCCCCAGCAGATACATGGTATATAATCTGATTTACCATAAGAACGGTTTACCGCAACAAGAAGATCTGCTATTTCTCTTCCAAGTGGTGTCTTTCGATAAATTGCCTCCTTGCAGATGAATCCATCCAGAAAAATCTGGTTCATCGCATCCTCATCACACCCATCTGATATAAGCTCCAGCTCTCTGGCAAACACAGATAATACAAGCCTATTCTTTTTCTCCTCATGTCTGTTAAAGGATCTGAATTGCCCCCCTATGTACACATACTGACCCACATAACTTCCTTCAACATCAATCAGCCTCTCTGACACCATAACTGGAATGTAATCAACATAGTCCGATAATCTCCTTACTGAGATTTCCATTGTATAGAACCCTTCTCCATAAACCTCATGACTAAAAGTAAGCTCTGATACAATCTCCCCGACTAGTGACACCTGGTTATTTTCAAACATTTTATCTGACATGAATATTCTCCCTTCCTTTTGTAAAATGCTTTTCTACCAATTTTTACCATTCATCCTATGTATAATTTCTCAAACTATGTCGATAATTCCATTCCAAAATCCGACATTTTCCATAATTTTATATAAAAAAAAGCTACAACCTTGCCAAATGGCGAAATTATGATAAAATAAAAAAGTTGCAAACGTGTCTTTTTTGACTTTTTTATACTCATATATAAAGAAAGAAGGAAAATATGAAAACAACTAGAGACGATATTCGTAATATAGCAATCATTGCTCACGTTGATCATGGTAAAACAACACTTGTAGATGAATTGCTTAAACAGTCTGGTGTGTTCCGTGATAACCAGGAGGTTCAGGAACGTGTCATGGATTCAAATGACATCGAAAAAGAAAGAGGAATAACAATTCTTTCTAAAAACACTGCTGTTCAGTACAAAGACATTAAGATAAATATTATTGATACACCTGGCCATGCTGACTTCGGTGGAGAAGTTGAGCGAGTTCTTAAGATGGTTAATGGTGTTGTCCTCGTAGTAGATGCTTTCGAGGGTGTTATGCCACAGACAAAATTCGTTGTTATGAAGGCTCTTTCACTTCAACTTCCAATCGTAGTCTGTGTCAACAAAATAGACCGTCCAGAGGCTAGACCAGATGAGGTTATTGATGAAGTTCTTGAACTTTTCATGGATCTTGATGCATCGGACGAGCAGCTTGACTGTCCTTTCGTTTTTGCATCGGCAAGAGACGGATACGCAATGCTCAACATTGATGACGAGAGAAAGGATATGACTCCTCTTTTCGAGACAATCATCAATTACATTCCAGCCCCTTCTGGAGACCCTGAGGCAAACACACAGGTACTTATCTCTACAATTGATTACAACGAGTATGTTGGTCGTATAGGTATTGGTAAAGTAGATAATGGATTATTAAAGGTTAATCAGGAAGCGGTTGTAGTTAACCACCACGATCCTGAACGTAAAGAGAAAGTTCGTATCAGCAAGCTCTATGAGTACGATGGACTTGATAAAGTTGACGTAACAGAAGCCGGCATTGGTTCAATCGTTGCTATCTCAGGTATCGCAGACCTTAAGATTGGAGATACAATCTGTGCTCCTGAAGCACCTGAAGCTATTCCATTCCAGAAGATTTCAGAGCCAACTATTTCTATGAACTTCATTGTAAATGACAGCCCACTTGCTGGTCAGGAAGGAAAATACGTTACATCACGTCACATCCGTGACAGACTTCTTCGCGAGTTAAACACAGACGTTTCTCTCCGTGTGGAGGATACAGAGTCACCTGACTCACTCAAGGTTTCAGGACGTGGTGAGCTTCATTTATCAGTTCTTATCGAGAACATGCGTCGTGAGGGATATGAGTTTGCTGTTTCTAAGGCAGAGGTTCTCTACCACACAGATGAGAATGGCAAAAAGCTTGAGCCAATGGAAGTTGCTTATGTTGATGTTCCTGATGAATTCACAGGAGCAGTTATCTCTAAGCTTCAGCAGCGTAAGGGCGAGCTTCGCAACATGGGTTCTATCGCTGGTGGATATACAAGACTTGAGTTCCATATTCCTTCTCGTGGACTTATCGGATACCGTGGTGAATTTATGACAGACACAAAGGGAAATGGTATCTTAAATACAATCTTCGACGGATATGAGCCATACAAGGGCGACATTGCATACCGTGCAACTGGTTCCCTTATCGCATTCGAGTCAGGTGAGTCTGTAACATACGGTCTCTTCTCTGCACAGGATCGTGGTACACTCTTCATCGGACCTGGTGAGAAGGTTTACTCAGGAATGGTTATCGGACAGTGTGCTAAGGCTGAGGACATCGAGCTTAACGTATGTAAGAAGAAGCATCTTACAAATACACGTTCATCTTCTGCTGATGAGGCTCTTACACTTGTTCCACCAAGAAAGCTTTCTCTTGAGCAGGCAATCGACTTCATCGATACAGACGAGCTTCTTGAGGTAACACCTACAAGCCTTCGTATCAGAAAAAGAATCCTTGACCCAACACTTCGTAAGAGAGCTGGATTCAAGAAGAATCAGTAATTGGTTATTTCATCCCTGCCCATGTGGCAGGGATTTTTGCTTTCCTGGATTGGCTTTCTCTCATTGTTGGCTTGCTGGACAGGCAAATCAAAAGAAACCCACCACAATGGCGGGTTTCTTTTATGATAAAACTAAAGTGCCTTAATTCTCTCAAGTGCCTTTACTGTGTTCTCATAGTTTCCAAATGCTGTAAGTCTGAAGTATCCCTCACCGCTTGGTCCAAATCCTGAACCAGGTGTTCCTACTACGTTTGCATTTTCAAGAAGGAAATCAAAGAATTCCCATGAATTCATATTCTCTGGAGTCTTGAGCCAGATATATGGAGCATTAACTCCACCATATACTGTGTAACCTGCCTCTGCAAGACCATCCTTGATAACCTTTGCATTGTTCATGTAATATGCAACCTGATCCTTAAGCTGCGCTTTTCCTGCCTCAGAGTATACAGCCTCTCCGGCTCTCTGCACGATGTATGGTGCACCGTTGAACTTAGTTCCATGACGGCGAGCCCACATTGCATTAAGTGAAACATCACCACACTTAAGCTCCTTTGGAACTACTGTAAATCCAAGACGCACGCCTGTGAATCCTGCGTTCTTGGAAAAACTTCTAAGCTCGATAGCACATGTCTTTGCACCCTCACACTCGTAAATTGAATGTGGCACATCAGCCTCGCTGATATATGCCTCGTAAGCAGCATCGAAGATGATTACTGAACCATTCTTATTAGCATAATCAACCCACACCTGAAGCTCATCCTTTGTGAGAGTTGTTCCTGTTGGATTGTTTGGAAGACATAAATAAATCATGTCTGGAACTTCCTTTGGAAGCTCTGGGACAAATCCATTCTCAGCTGTAGAAGGCATGTAAATTACATTGCTCCACATCTCTGTCTTTGGATCATATTCTCCGGTTCTGCCAGCCATAACATTTGAATCAACATATACCGGATAAACAGGGTCTGTAACAGCGATACGGCTATCAGCAGCAAAAAGCTCCTGAATATTAGCAGAATCACTCTTTGCTCCATCAGAGACAAATATTTCATCTGCGCTGATGTCACATCCTCTTGCCTTGTAATCAGTATTTGCAATTGCACTTCTTAAAAATTCATATCCGAGATCTGGTGCATATCCACGGAAAGTTGCGGCATTACCCATCTCATCTACTGCCTTATGAAGAGCCTCAATAATAGCAGGGGCTAATGGCTGTGTTACATCACCAATACCAAGTCTGATAATTTCCTTATCAGGATTTGCCTGCTGGTAAGCTGCTACTTTTTTTCCAATTGTGCTAAATAAATAGCTTCCTGGGAGTTTCTGAAAATTTTCATTAATCTTGTACATAATTATTCCTCTTCCTTAAATATATATTTTTACTTCGTATCTGTCCTGAACAGTTACTTTACTTCATTTATATTATTTATAAACAATTGCCTTTATCCTGCTAAACAAATGCAATTTGCCTGACATAAACTTTATCACTATACCAAATATGTGTAAACAACAAATTATTTGATATTAATATGTATTTTTATACATCAGTCATAAGGCTCAATATCATCTGAGCTGTCTCAACAAGTCCAGTTCCATTATCCATACTTCTCTTCTGTATGTACCTATGGGCTTCCTCCTCGGAAAAACCGTTTCGTTCCATCAGAACTGCCTTGGCATCGTTCATAATCTGCATATCTTTCTCTGATCTGGCCTTTGGTCTTTGGCGCAGCTTTCTCTTCCGTCGTGTGATGGTGTAATCCATCATTTCTATAGTCTGTAAAAGCTCATGAATTTTGAGAGGCATTGAAAGAGACACCAGATTCTCTACTCCCCTATCCCGCACACCGTCTGCTGATGCAATCAAAAGCATCTGAAATCCAGCAGGCATATACTCATAAACTTCCGTATACATCATATCCACAAACCGATACCCACAGACAACAATTCCCGATTGAAGATCACTCATACTGGAAAGTGCCTGTGCACCGGTAGTACAAACTGCTGTGACAGAATATCCACTCTGCGCCAATATTTTTTTCACATTTTTTGCGACTTCCGCTTTTGGAAATGCTACTACAATATTATTCACAGCTATTCTCACCCTTAGAATTTGTATAAATATTCCTCAATTTCCCAGTTTGTAACCTGAGTTCTATATGCGTTCCACTCAGCTTCTTTGGCTTCTACATATTTCTCTGCAATATGCAGACCTAAAACTTCCTGTATAAACTTATCATTTTTCAGTCCTTTTACTGCCTGATGAAGATCAGTTGCAAGGGACTCAATTCCTAGTTCTTCTCTCTGCTGTCTGTCTAACTCGAATACGTTCTCCCTAACTTCATCTGGAGGTGTAATTTTATTTTTTATTCCATCAAGTCCGGCTGCCAGACATACTGCCATTACAAGATATGGGTTTGCTGATGGGTCTGGGTTTCTAAGCTCGATTCTTGTGCTCTCTCCTCTTGTAGATGGAATTCTGATTAACGGACTTCTGTTTGTAGCCGACCATGCAATATTTATTGGAGCTTCATAACCTGGAACTAATCTCTTATAGGAATTCACAATAGGATTGGTAATAACTGTCATTCCCTTCATATGCTTCATAATACCACCAATAAAGTAGTAAGCTTCTTCTGTAAGTCCTAATGGGTCCGTCTCACTTGCGAAAATATTCTTGCCGTCTTTCTCAAGAGACATATTAATATGCATACCAGAGCCTGCTGTTCCATGCTTTGGTTTTGGCATAAAGCTCGCATACATACCATGACGTTTCGCTATTGTTTTTACTGCTAATTTAAATGTCATAATATTATCAGCTGTAGCTAAGGCCTCATCATATTTAAAGTCGATTTCATGCTGTGCAGGAGCAACCTCATGATGTGAAGCTTCGATTTCAAAATCCATATCCTCAAGTGTAAGAACCATATCACGTCTCGCATTTTCACCTAAATCGTTTGGTCCTAAATCAAAATATCCAGCTTTCTCATGAGTGATTGTTGTTGGCATACCATTTTCATCCTGATGAAAAAGGAAAAACTCAAGCTCTGGTCCTACATTAAATGTATAACCCATTTTTTTAGCTTCCTCAATCTGGCGCTTAAGTACAAATCGTGGATCACCCTCAAAAGGATTTCCGTCTGCTGTATACACATCACATATAATCCTTGCAACCTTTCCCTGTTGTGGTCTCCAAGGAAAAATTCTAAATGTATCAAGGTCAGGATGTAAGTACATATCAGATTCCTCTATCCTCACAAATCCTTCAATTGAAGAACCATCAAACATAATTCTGTTATCCAGAGCCTTTTCAAGCTGGCTTGCTGTAATAGCCACATTCTTAAGAGTTCCAAAAATGTCCGTAAACTGAAGACGGATAAACTCAATATCCTCTTCATCCACCATTCTGATAATGTCATGTTTTGTATACTTGCTCATAATTTCCTCCGTATATTTTTATATAAAACTATGTAATTTATGATTACTTGCATGTTCAAAACTACTTGCATGTTCAAAGAATATCTCAAAACATAAAATTTGAACAACTAACTTCTGCAATATGAAAGCACTTCCTCAAACTTCATATTTCCACCAAACAAATCCAGTGCACTTCCAATAGTTACATTTATTTTATCTCGTCCCAGTTCCTTGACTAATCGCAAATCATCAAAGCTATGAACTCCTCCTGCATATGTAACTGGAATTTTTCCCCATTGTCCCAGTAATCTGACCAGTTCCGTTTCTATTCCG
>CAMFPD010000053.1 GCA_945971355.1 uncultured Lachnobacterium sp. | reverse complement strand
GAAATTGCACAGGAGGAAGAATTATGATTTTGTTGATTGATAATTATGACAGTTTTTCTTATAACCTTTTTCAGCTGGTGGGAGAGATAGAGCCTGATATCAAGGTAATCAGAAATGACGAGATGACAATAAATGAAATTCGTGATATGAAGCCAGACCGAATTATTTTATCTCCTGGACCGGGAAGACCAGAGGATGCAGGGATAATCATTGATGTTGTAAAAGAATTTGGAGGCGAAATACCAATTCTTGGGGTATGTCTGGGACATCAGGCAATATGTGCAGCATTTGGAGCCACTATAACTTATGCCAAAGAGCTGATGCATGGAAAACAGTCAGACACAGTTTTTGATAATGAATGCCCATTGTTTAAGGGCTGCCCAGAGCATGCACTTGTGGCCAGATATCATTCTCTTGCAGCGGATGCTGATACAATACCAGAGTGTATCAAAATTACTGGACGCACTGCCGATGGTGAAGTGATGGCCATACAGCATAGGGAATATCCAATATATGGCGTTCAATTTCATCCTGAGTCTATAATGACTCCGGACGGCAGGACGATGCTAAAGAATTTTATACGCTGATGATGAATTTGTTGCATTAAGATGCAATATGAAAATGAAATGTGAAAATTAAGTATTAAGATGAAATATTAGGATGAAATATAAAGATGAATTAAAAGGATGAATTATAAAAGAAAATATAAAGGAGATGTAAGTCATGATAAAGGAAGCAATTGTAAAAATCGTTAATAAAGAGGATTTGTCTTATGATGAGGCATATCAGGTAATGAATGAGATTATGAGTGGAGAGACCTCTCAGACACAAAACGCAGCATTCTTAGCAGCTTTGTCCACAAAGAGTGCCAGAGCAGAGACTACAGATGAGATTGCTGGATGTGCAGCTGCCATGAGAGACCATGCAACTAAGGTAGAAACAGGAATGGATATTTTTGAAATTGTTGGAACAGGCGGAGATAATGCCCAAAGCTTCAATATCTCAACAACATCTGCGCTTGTTGCAGCAGCTGGAGGAATGAAGGTCGCAAAACATGGAAACAGAGCAGCATCCTCACTTTGCGGTACAGCAGATTGCCTTGAAGCTCTTGGTGTAAACATAAATCAGAGTCCCAAAAGATGTGTTGAGCTTTTGAATGAGGTAGGTATGTGTTTCTTCTTTGCACAGAAATATCACACATCAATGAAGTACGTAGGCGCAATTCGTAAGGAGCTTGGTTTTAGAACAGTATTCAATATTTTAGGACCTCTTACTAATCCGGGAACTCCTTCTATGCAGCTGCTTGGGGTATATGATGAATATTTGGTAGAGCCATTAGCACAGGTACTTATTAACCTTGGTGTAAAACGTGGAATGGTAGTTTATGGACAGGATAAGTTAGATGAGATCTCAATGAGTGCACCAACAAAGGTATGTGAGATCAATGATGGATGGTTCAAGTCTTATGTAATCACACCAGAAGAATTTGGATTTGACAGATGTACCAAAGAAGATTTAAAGGGTGGCACACCAGAGGATAATGCAAAAATAACACTTGCAATTCTAAATGGGGAAAAGGGACATAAGAGAAATGCTGTACTTATGAATGCAGGAGCTGCACTGTATATTGGTGGAAAGGCAGATAGCATGAAGGAAGGAATCAAGCTTGCAGGAGAAATCATTGATTCTGGAAAAGCACTTGAGGTACTGAATAAATTTATCGAGGTCAGCAATCGCCCAGAGGAGGAATAATGACTATATTAGATGAGCTTGCAGAATATGCGCGAGAGAGAGTAGCAATTGACAAGAGAAAAACAAGTTTGGAAGAGATAAAGGAAAAGGCCATGGCGCTGGCAAATGACCACAGCAGAGATTTTGCTTTTGAAAAAGCCCTGAAAAAAACAGAAATGGCATTTATCTGTGAATGTAAAAAAGCTTCTCCTTCTAAGGGATTAATTGAACCTAATTTTAATTATTTGCAGATAGCTAAGGATTATGAAATGGCTGGTGCAGATTGTATCTCGGTTTTGACGGAGCCGAAATGGTTTCTGGGAAGCGATAAATACTTAGAGGAGATAGCAGCTGAGGTGTCGATTCCATGTCTTCGCAAGGACTTTACAGTTGATGAATATCAGATTTATCAGGCAAAGGTATTGGGAGCATCCGCAGTTTTATTAATATGCTCCATATTGAGCAAAGACCAGATTGTAAAATATCTGGGTATATGTGAAGAACTTGGGTTATCGGCGCTGGTCGAGACTCATGATGAAGAAGAGGTTAAAACAGCTATAGCTGCCGGGGCACGAATTATTGGTGTCAATAATCGTAATTTGAAGGATTTTACAATTGATACGGATAATAGTCGCAGACTTCGTGAATTGATTCCAGAGGATGTGTTGTTTGTGTCAGAAAGCGGTGTGAAATCTGCCGATGATATAATTAAGCTTCGAGAGATTGGTGCTGACGCTGTACTTGTGGGGGAAGCTTTGATGAGAGCTGAGAATAAAAAGGAACAGCTTGATAGGCTGCGAGGTATTGTATGACAAAAATTAAACTCTGTGGAATTTCAAGAGAAAGCGACATATCAGTAGTGAATGAACTAAAGCCAGAGTACATTGGTTTTGTTTTTGCAAAAAAAAGTAAACGCTATGTTGCACCAGAGGCTGCAGCTGTTCTAAAAAGTAAATTATCAGAAGAGATACAGGCTGTTGGAGTATTTGTTAACGAGTCAGTGGAGCAGGTGGCTAAGCTTTTGGAAGAAAATATAATCGACATTGCTCAGTTACATGGAAGCGAAGATGAGAACTACGTAAGGGAGTTAAGGAAATTAAGCAAAAAACCAATAATAAAAGCTTTTTGCATAAAAAATTCTGATGATATTGCAGCTATTGAGTGCAGCAGTGCTGATTATGTATTACTTGATTCTGGAACAGGCTCAGGTAAAACCTTCGAGTGGAATTTGATAAAAAATATAAGGCGCCCATTTTTTCTGGCTGGGGGACTTGATACTCAGAATGTGGAAATGGCTGTAAAAGAGATTAAACCTTATGCTGTTGATGTTAGCTCTGGAATAGAAACTGATGGATATAAAGATGCAGAGAAAATGACAATGTTTGTTGCTGCTGTTAGAAAGGAAAAAAGTTATGACTAATAAAAATGGAAGATTTGGCGTTCACGGTGGACAGTACATACCTGAAACACTGATGAATGCAGTGATAGAATTAGAGGAAGCCTATAATCATTTTAAAAATGATCCTGAATTTAATCGTGAGCTCACAGAGCTTTTTAACGAGTATGCAGGAAGACCATCGAGATTGTATTATGCAGAAAAAATGACAAAGGATCTCGGCGGAGCAAAAATCTATCTCAAGAGAGAGGATTTAAATCACACAGGTTCCCACAAAATTAACAATGTGTTAGGGCAGGCACTTCTTGCCAAGAAGATGGGAAAAACACGTCTGATAGCAGAGACAGGTGCAGGACAGCATGGTGTTGCCACTGCAACAGCGGCTGCACTTATGGGAATGGAATGTGTTGTCTTTATGGGAGAAGAAGATACAAAGCGTCAGGCTCTTAATGTGTATCGTATGCATTTGCTTGGTGCAGAGGTTATTCCTGTTAAGTCTGGAACAGCTACACTTAAGGATGCTGTGTCTGAGGCAATGCGCGAATGGACATCACGTATCGAAGATACACATTATTGCCTGGGCTCTGTTATGGGACCACATCCTTTTCCAACAATTGTCCGTGATTTTCAGTCTGTTATTTCAAAGGAAATCAAAGAGCAGATGCTGGAAAAAGAGAATAGACTTCCAGATGCAGTTATTGCCTGCGTAGGTGGTGGTTCAAATGCTATGGGAAGCTTCTACAATTTTATTGAGGACAAAGAT
Organism: uncultured Lachnobacterium sp.; assembly: GCA_945971355.1. Taxonomy (GTDB): domain Bacteria; phylum Bacillota; class Clostridia; order Lachnospirales; family Lachnospiraceae; genus Roseburia. The sequence goes on along the minus strand of CAMFPD010000053.1, from coordinate 8,779 downwards.
GTGGAGCTGATTGGATGCGAAGCCGCAGGTCGGGGTATCGATACCTTTGAGACAGCTGCAACTATAAATACAGGCAGACTTGGAATTTTTCATGGTATGAAATCATATTTCTGTCAGGATAAATATGGACAGATTGCTCCAGTGTACTCTATATCGGCAGGACTTGACTATCCTGGTATTGGACCAGAACATGCACATTTGCATGATATAGGCAGGGCAAAATATGTGCCAATAACAGATGATGAAGCTGTGAATGCATTTGAATATTTGTCAAGAACTGAAGGCATTATTCCAGCCATCGAGTCAGCCCATGCTGTTGCTTACGCAATGAAGCTGGCTCCAACAATGGATAAGGACAAAATTATTGTAGTAACTATTTCCGGTAGAGGTGATAAAGACTGTGCTGCTATCGCCCGCTACAGAGGGGAGGATATACATGAGTAAGATTAGTAAAGCATTTGAAAACAAGAAAGCATTTATTCCATTTATAACCTGTGGTGATCCAGATTTAGAAACAACAGAAGCAATTGTGAGAGCTGCAGTAGAAAATGGAGCAGATCTTATTGAGCTTGGAATTCCATTCTCAGATCCAACTGCAGAAGGCCCTGTTATACAGGCGGCTAATATTAGAGCACTTAATGGTGGAGTGACAACTGACAAGGTATTTGATCTGGTAAGAGATTTAAGACAGGATATAGATATTCCAATGGTTTTTATGACTTATGCTAATGTTGTGTTTTCTTATGGAGCAGAAAAATTCATCTCAATCTGTAATGAAATTGGCATTGATGGACTTATCTTACCAGACCTGCCATATGAGGAGAAAGAGGAATTCCAGGCATTGTGCAAGCAGTATGATGTGGATTTAATCTCTTTTATTGCTCCAACCTCAGAAAATAGAATTGCGATGATAGCAAAGGAAGCAGAAGGATTTATTTATATTGTATCCAGCCTTGGTGTAACAGGAACAAGAAGTGAGATTAAGACGGATTTATCCTCTATCGTAAAGGTTGTGCGAGAAAATACAGATGTTCCATGTGCCATTGGATTTGGTATTTCTACACCAGAACAGGCTCACAAAATGTATGAGATAGCAGATGGGGCAATTGTGGGCTCTGCAATTATTAAGATAATTGAGAAGTATGGTAAGGATTCACCTAAATATGTGGGTGAATATGTTAAATCCATGAAGTAATACCACTTGTAAGAGTGATTATGAATAGTATATCATGTGTATATGCTCATTATGTTGTGAACAAAAAGTTCAATGAGGGGTAAGTGATATGCTTGATATTATAATTGTCGAGGACAATAAAGAAATAGGCACCTTGCTATGTGATTTTTTGCGAAAGGAAAACAATTACATAGTGAGTGTGGCTGAAAATGGAGAAAAGGCACTGGAGTTATTTGAAAGGTATGGGGCGAAGCTAATTATTTTGGATATTAATCTTCCTGGTGTGGACGGATTTGCAGTATGTTCAAAAATAAGAGAGACTTCAAATGCACATATAATGATTGCCAGTGCCAGGACTGATAAGGATGATAAGCTAAAGGGCCTGGGCTTGGGGGCTGATGATTATATAGAGAAGCCCTATGATATCGATATATTGTTAGCAAAAATTAATGGGGTATTTGCGAGAAAGTATGCAACCAATGAGATTATATCCGATGAAATAAAAATAAATACAGTTACCAATACAATTTATGTTAGAGATGAAAAGATTGATGCCACTATTAAAGAGTATGAGCTACTTAAGCTAATGATGGAAAACAAGGGGATTACTATAAAAAAGGAATATTTGTTTAACACAGTTTGGGGAAGCGACAGTGAATCAGAAATTCAAACCCTGACGGTTCATATTAAGTGGCTTAGGCAGAAGATCGAGGTTGATTCAAAAAATCCAAAACATATAATTACTGAATGGGGAGTTGGATACCGATTTGAGTAAATACAGAAAATTTGCCATTTTTTTTATTCTCACTGAAACGATTATTCTGATTGGCTTTAATATTTGGGCTATCAGAAATTCTGGCAATAGTGATGATAAAAAGTATAGGGTGGATATAGGTCGAGTTGCAACGAGAATAGAAAATGGAGAAGATTGTTCCAATATTAATCTTAAGGATTATGAGACTATAGTTGAAGTTGGGAAGTTCGATGCTTCAGCAGTATATCGGAATGAGTATGCAGTAAAGCTGATAAACGGAGAATTGTATTGTTTTGAGTATACAGAGGACAATGATTATACACTAATCAAGTTATGTGATTTGATTATGATTGCATTGATTGTCTGCAATATTATTCTGCTCATATATTTGGATAGGAAGATGATTATTCCATTTAAGAAAATGGATAATTTGACTGTTGAGCTTGCTAAGGGAAATCTAGCTACTCCAATCCAACAGGAGAAAAGTAAGTATTTTGGTAGATTCCTCTGGGGCATGGATATGCTTAGAGAGACTCTTGAGGACAATAAGAAGAGGGAACTGGAGCTTTTGAAGGAGAAGAAGACTCTTGTTTTGTCACTTTCTCACGACATAAAAACTCCGCTATCTGCCATAGATTTATATGTGAAGGCATTGAGACGAAATCTATATGACAGTGAGGAGGAGAGAAATTCTGCTTTTGACGGAATTGAGCATAATGTCGGGGAGATAAAGCGTTATGTTCAGGAGATTTCTCAGGTGTCAAGAGAGGATTTTCTCACTTTGGAGGTCAACAATACTGAATTGTATTTATTACCGATTATTAATAAGGTGTTGGCTTACTATAATGAAAAAATGCAAAGACTCCATATTGATTTTTCCATTGCTCAGGTAGATGAGTGTTTAATTTATGGGGATGAAGACCGTATTATTGAAGTGCTACAGAATACCATTGAAAATGCAATTAAGTATGGGGATGGAACGGAAATAATAATATCCTTTGAAGAGGAAGAAAATTGTAAATTAATTACTGTCTCTAATAGTGGTTGTGATTTGAGTGAGGATGAACTTCCGCATATTTTTGATTCCTTTTATCGTGGTAGTAATAGTGAGAAGGAAGATGGCAGTGGACTTGGATTGTATATATGCAAAGAATTGATGCATCGTATGGACGGAGAAGTTTTTGCAAAAATATGTGGTAATGAGTTTAGAGTTACCATTGTTGTGAGAAAGTTGTAAAATAAAAGGGATTACATTATTTGATAATGTAGTCTTTTTTTGTTGGGAATTTGCGAATGGATATATACAGATTAATTACTGTTACGTAATTCTTGCAAACTAATATAAGTATTTAAGGATTATTTAATAATTAGAAATGTATAGTGAACACATCAAGAACAGAAAGGAAGAGAGAAATGTATTTTAATATCTTAAAGAGAGATTTAAAGAGAAAGAAAACAATGAATGTAATCTTGTTGCTGTTTACTATGTTGGCATCTATGTTTGTATCATCTGGTATCAACAATGTGGTTACTGTAATGAATGGAACGGACTACTATCTTGATAAGGCAGGAGTTGGAGATTTCGTTGTTATCACACAGAATGGTGATGGCGGTGTGGAGGATATTATTGAGGATTCTTCCAATGTTACATCTTACAAAATGGAGGATGCGTATTGGGGAAGTATTGATAATATTGAGGTAGATGATGAACAGTTGGATTTGAAAAGCAATACAATTGTTTTCCAGGAGCTAAGCGACAACGGAATTACACTTTATCAGACAGACAACGAGGAACTGACTGAGGTAAAGCCTGGTGAAGTATATGTGACTGCTGGTGTGTTGAAAAGAAATGAATTGGAAGTGGGAGACGAGCTGGAGCTAGATTACTATGGAGTAGAGAATACCTTTACAATCGCTGGAGAGATAAAGGATGCACTCTTAGGCTCTGACATGATGGGTAACACTAGATTTATCTTCAGCCATGAAGATTATGAGGAATTTGAAAAAGAAGAACTTAAACCTATGTCTGGTTGTATGTACAATATTAAATCAGATCATATAGCAGAATTGCAGGGTGAGATAGCTAAGGGTGAGAATATCTTATTTTCAGGTAGTCGCAGCATGATTAAGATGAGCTATGTCATGGAAATGATTGTTGCAATGATTGTGTTAGTGCTCAGCGCATGTTTATGTATTGTATCCTTTGTATTATTGAAATTCGTCATTACTTTTACAATCAATGAGGAATTCCGTGAAATCGGTGTTATGAAGGCTATTGGAATCCATAATTTCAAAATAAGAAGCATTTATTTGACTAAGTACTTTGTAATGTCGGTTGTGGGTGGCGTGATTGGTTTATTTATGGGAATTCCATTTGGAAATATGCTTATTGCATCAGTATCCGAGAAGATGGTTTTGAGTAATGATTATGGAATCTATTTGAATGTAGTGGGAGCTTTGATAGTTGTCTTTGTAATGACGGGATTTGCATATTTATGTACAGGAAAGGTAAAAAAATCTACACCGGTGGATGCAATCAGAAATGGTGCAACAGGTGAGAGATATGGTAAAAAGGGGAAGTATTCTTTGAAAAAGACACATTTTTCAAATGCCTTTTATATGGCGGTGAATGATGTTGTGAGTGCACCAAGAAGATTTATGACAATCATTTTCTCATTTTTCATTTGCTCAGTTTTTGTGTTTGGATTGGTTGAGGTGACAGATACAATGCTTAGCGACAGGCTTATTACAACCTTTGGTAAAAAGTCAGATGCTTATATTACTTCATCAAAACTATTGAGGATGGATATGATTTCAGAAGAGGGGAATGAAGATGTTAAAACAATGCTTTCAGATGTGGAAGAGGATTTGAAAGAGTTGGGAATGCCAGGCAAGACTAATTTTGAGGTGTGGTACAAGTACAACGTAACATTTGATGGACGAACAACTTCAATCTGTTGCCAACAGAATAAATATACTGATACCACAGATTATGACTACATAGAGGGAAGTGCACCACAGAATGATAAAGAGATAGCAATTACTAAGCAGATTGCGGAGGATATTGGAGCAAGGATTGGTGACACAGTAACAATTGATTTTGGTTCAGAAAAGAAGGAGTGTATGGTAGTTGCATATTTTCAGACTATGAACCAGCTAGGCAGTGTAATCAGACTGCATCAGGATGCACCAACGAACATGATATATGCAAATGCAATGATGTCGATTCAGATTGAGTTTGATGATGAGCCAAATGCAAAGGTAATTGATGACAGAATTGAAGAACTAAGAGATTTCTATGATACAGAGGATGTGTACAATGCAGCAGGTTTTTGTAATGACTGTATGAAGGTTGCAGGTACTATGCAGTCAGTACAGTACTTACTGTTGGCAATAACATGTATAGTAGTTATCCTTGTAACAATCCTGATGGAGCGTTCATTTATATCAGATGAGACAAGTCAGATTGCCTTGTTAAAGGCAATTGGTTTTAAGGACAGATTCATTATCAGATGGCAGGTGTATAGATTTTTACTCGTGGCTGTTATCACTGAGATACTTGCAGTTATTTTTACTTATCCAATCACAAAGCTTTGGTGTGATCCAATCTGGAGTATGATGGGAGCAAGTGACGTTAAGTATTATTTTAATCCATTATCTTTGTGTCTTGTTTATCCAGGAATTATCCTTCTCATTAACTTAATTACTGTTTGGCTTACAGCAGGAGTGACAAAAAAGATAACATGCAATGATGTGGGAAATGTTGAGTAAATTAAAGGTTGACGAGTATAAATTCAATGAGAGAATTCAGTAGAAGAATTAGTGGTACAGGTAATGAAATCAGAAAATAGAAATGGAGAATAATCATGGCAAATATTTTAGAAGTTAAAGATTTATGTAAAACATATGTAATAGAAAAAAGACAGAATAATGTGTTAAAGAATGTGAATTTTTCAGTGGAAGAGGGCGATATGGTTGCAATCATGGGACCATCAGGCTCAGGAAAATCTACCCTTCTATATGCGGTATCAGGAATGGATGTGCCAACAAGTGGAACAGTAAACTTCGATGGCAACAACTTAATGAAAATGAAGCCTAATGAGTTGTCTGATGTACGTCTTGACAAGATGGGATTTATTTTTCAGCAGATGTATATGATGAAAAATCTGACTATCCTTGACAATATTGTTTTGCCAGCTGTTGAAAGTAAAAAGAGTAAAGAGAACAAGGCCGATAAGGTAAAGCGAGCTGAGGAGCTTATGCGGAAGCTTTCCATCATTGATGTGGCAGACAATGATATTAATGAGGTGTCGGGAGGCCAGCTTCAGAGAGCGTGCATTTGTAGAAGTATGATTAATAATCCTAAGATTCTATTTGCGGATGAGCCAACGGGAGCATTGAACAGAACTTCTTCTATGGAAGTTATGGAGGAACTTGTAAAACTTAATGACGAGGGAACAACTATTATGATGGTAACTCATGATGCCAAGGTTGCAGCTAGATGTAAGAGAGTTTTATATATTGTTGACGGAAATATTAAAGGGGAGTATGTATCACCACAGGATGCAAACTTAAGCCAGGCAGATAAGGAACGTAAATTAAATACGTGGCTTATGGATTTGGGTTGGTAAAATAGAGAGAAAGTCTGCTTTATCAGTTATTGATAAAGTGGGCTTTATTATTTTATAATGTAAGAAAAAGTAACCTTCCACCTAGTGGAAGCTGAAAAAATGTGAAAAAATACTTGACCTTCCACTTGGTGGAAGATGTATAAAAAGGGTGTCAGACAGGAAGGACAAAATTCATGAAAATTAAACAAGTGGAGGAGCTGGTTGGAATAACCAGCAAGAATATTCGTTTTTATGAGGAGCAGGGCTTGCTTCAACCAAGAAGAACAGAAAACGGATATCGAGATTACAGGCAGGAGGATGTAGAACAGCTTAAAAGAATTAAACTGTTTAGAAAGCTTGGTGTACCTGTAGAACAAATAGGCAAGCTCTTTCAGGGGAGAATTTCAGTGAATGATTGTCTTGAAAATCAGGAAGCAGCATTGAAACGGGAACAGGATAACATAGAAAAGCTGTGTGTTTTAACACATGAAATGCTGGCGGGTTCCCTTTCTATTGAAAAGCTTGATTCTGATTACTGGCTGGATGAAGTAGAAAAAATGGAAAAGGAGGGAATAGATTTTGTGAATGTAAGCAAAATCGATATTCACATGAAGAAGAAACTAGGCGCTGTGATTGGCGCAGGTGCAATGATTGTGATTATGCTGTTTGTTGCTGGTGTGTTAATCTATGGATATTCCATAGATTCGGATTTCCCAATATGGGCATTACTGTTAGGTATTATCCCCGTAACAGTTGCTACAGTGGGAGCTATTGTTGCAATGGTAAGTAGAATGAAAGAGATTGATAAAGGAGAAGAAGATGAAGCTGCTAAGTATTAATTATATTCCAGGTTGTGAGGTTGAAGCTCTGGGAATGGTAAAAGGAACAATTGTACAGACAAAGAATATTGGACGTGATTTTATGGCCGGCATGAAAACTCTTGTTGGTGGAGAGATTGTAGGTTATACAGAGATGTTAAATGAAGCAAGACAGATTGCTGTAAAGCGTATGGTAGACGAAGCAAAGGAGTTAGGAGCAGATGCTGTTATTGATGTAAAATATGGTTCTTCGCAGGTTATGCAGGGAGCCGCTGAGGTTATAGCATACGGAACCGCAGTCAAGATTGTAAAAGGAGAGACAGAATAATGGAAATGCAGACAATTTCTACAGTGGCATTTATTGGAACGATATTTTCAATTGTGTTATCTATTGGTTTTCCAATTGCACTTATGGTAGTTGGAAATAGAAAATTTGGTGCTAAGATTTCCACATTTTTTATCGGTGCAGGAACATTTGTATTATTTGCATTTGTATTAGAACAGATAATGCACATAATTGTGATGGGAGTGTTTGGGTTAAATGCAGAGAGCAATGAGTGGCTGTATTATCTCTATGGAGCAGCCGCAGCAGCAGTTTTCGAGGAGACAGGACGAATTGTTGCAATGAAGTGCTTTATGAAAAAGAGATTTGACTTTCCAAATGCATTTATGTACGGAATTGGCCATGGCGGAATAGAAGCAATTGTACTTGGCGGAATAGCAAACATCAGTGGTCTTATTACTATGATAATGATTAACAGTGGTGCGATGCAGATGTCTCTTGCTGCAATGACGCCAGAGTTGCAGAGCCAGACTATAGAGCAGTTATCAACATTATGGACTACATCACCATCACTGTTTTTTGCAGCAGGTATTGAGAGAGTGAGTGCCGTAATCCTACAGATTGCGTTATCACTTATCATTTATAAGGGGTTAAAGTCTGGAAAGAAATTAATTGTTGCACTTGCATATGGAATCCATTTCTTAGTAGATTTCGTTGCTGTCGCCTGTGCACCTAGACTTTCAATCTGGGTAGTCGAAGCCTTAATCGTCGTTATGGCAGTTGCATCATTTATGCTTGCCCACAAACTCAACAAAGATAGTGCAAATTCTGCAGAGTAGCATATGTTATATGATGCTGCATGCAATATATAATTGTGAGGGCACCGTAGGAATAGCGCAGCTTTAATAAGTTTTGCTGCGTAGAACACTAACTATATGGCGCCTTTCATAATTTACAATGCACATAAAGCTATATACATTACTTTTTAGAAAACTTAGAGTAAAGCCTTAGAATTTGCCAGATGCCACTCTTTTGCCTTCAGGGAAGGTGTACTTCAACCGCTTTGACAGTGCTCCCAAATTATCCTCCCCACACGAACAACCAGCTGACCATTCTAGCCGGTCTAAGAGCCCTACTCAG
>CAMFPD010000052.1 GCA_945971355.1 uncultured Lachnobacterium sp. | reverse complement strand
ACTACTTTTCTTTTTCTGCAAATATATTCGCCACATGTGTGGAAACTATTCCCTCGCACACAGTTTCCAACAGGATTTTAAAGGTATCCTCCACTATCTCACATTCTGACAGCTTCACTCCCTTTTCCTCTGCCATCGCCTTTATTACCTTTATTTTATCTGCATCGTGTGCAACTGGTATCACATCCTCGAAGATTCCGTTATAATGCTGCCCTATAAACTTTCTTTTTCCCTTATTTTCGTTTTCTCCCTGGGTTGATGTAAGCACATACAAAACTGCTCCCTGTGCTTTTTTACTGAGGGCATATTCTTTTACTACCTTAACCGGCTTACAGTATTCGTATGTATCCTCTCCATGTTCCTCACAATACTTTTGCCATTGTGTATCTGACATTCCTATCTGCAATTTACCATTCACCAGATATTGTGGTGCGCTTAATGTTCCATCCACATCAAAAAAAGCTAATTTTATCATATTCATCATTTCCTTTTCCTTTTTCATTATTTATCATAGCACATATTTCCATTGCACTTATACATGAATTGCGATAAATTATGTATTATGAAGAAGAGATATCTGGCTTTTATTGCCATTGGAATAATAACTGCATATTTTGTTTATCCAGAGATTAACTCGCAATTACATACAACAACAGCCACTGCTACTGCTTTGTCGGCTGGAGCAAACTACGAGTTGTCTGAAAGCGCAGAACTTTCTCTGGCTGCTGTCCAGTATCAAAGGGAACAGGCTTACTCCCTTTCTGAACTGACCTCTGGTGTCACCAGCGAGGCCCTTTTTCATGCGACGAATCCAGATGCTGAAGTGGCTGCCCCTCGTGGGATTTCCCTTGTTATGGTTGGCGACATGCTGATGCACACTAAGGTTCTGGAGTCTGGCGAATCAGAGGACGGCTCCTACAATTTTGACCATTTATTTAAATATGTAGGTGATGAAATTGCAGCTGCTGATTTAGCTTTGGTTAATCAGGAGACAATTCTTGGCGGTTCTGACATTGGTTTATCAAGCTATCCTAACTTCAACTCACCTTTTGAAGTAGGAGATGCTGAGGTAGCTGCCGGTTTTGATGTTATTTTGCAAGCTACTAACCATGCTCTCGACAAAGGTGCAACCGGTGTCACCAATGACATTGATTTCTGGAAAACAAATTACCCAGACATCGCATTCCTTGGAATCAATGATTCTCAGGATAGAAAAGATAATTACATATATACTTACACTCAGGATGGCATCACTTTATCCATCCTAAACTATACCTTTGGCACAAATGGAATCAGTGTCCCATCAAGTATGCCATATGCTATTGACTACCTGAATGAGGAAAAGGTTGTAGATGATATTAAACGTGCACACGAGATTTCTGATTTTGTCATCGTCTGCCCTCATTGGGGCACCGAGTACAGTCTGGGTGTTGACAGCTATCAGAAACATTGGACCCAGATTTTTCTGGAAAATGATGTTGACCTTGTTATAGGAACACATCCACACGTTATCGAGCCAATAGAAATAGTCACCGACGAAAATGACGGTGACCAGATGTTAGTTTACTATTCTCTTGGTAATTTTGTGAATGGTACTGAGAGTACTTCCGGTACCCTTGCCGACCGCTTAGTTGGCGGTATTGCCCAGGTCAGAATCGGTTATGATTCAGATGGCAATATTGGTATCACTGAATATGATGTTGAGCCTATAATCTGCCACATGGGCTATGGAACTGATTATACAGTGTATTACTTAGAGGATTACACTGAAGAACTGGCCTCCCAAAATCGTATTTTAGTTCAGGATCCTAGCTTTAACCTGCCTTATTGTAAAGAGTTGGTTAAGAAAGTATGGGGGAAATAAGATTTATATTTCGCACTTAAATTTATGAGATGTACTCGCAACAGAAAATCGCGGAGCTTGAACTTATAAATACTTCTGTATTTCACAGATGTATTTTTCCCCTATTGAGCTAAGCCTGCTTCCCTTTTTTATTATGTACCCTATTATCATTCTATAGTTTGGATTTTCTTTGTTTGAATGAAATGGAACCACCTTAAAATCACTTCCATTTAACTCTTCACTTATGACACCTGAGCACAGTGTGTAACCCCAGACGCCTATCATTAGATTTAACATTGTAGCTCTGTCATTTGCCTTGATAACTCTGTTATATTTTCTGTCACTGAGGATTTCCTCTGCCAGGAATGCTGAACCACTCTCTCCCTGCTCAAAGGAAAGGCATGGATAATTCTCCAGCTCCTCAAATCTTATATCCTCATTGTTGGCAAGCGGATGACTCTTGTGCAGATAAACATATGCCTTACACTCCCCAAGAGTGTTAAACTCCAATCCATTTTCCAAAAGGAGCTTGGTTATGTACTTTTGATTGTAGGAGCTTTCATATAATATTCCCAGATTGCTTCTACCAAGTGCTACATCTTGAATCACTTCATAGGTTTTTGTTTCTCTTATGGCAAATTCATAGTTTAACGTATCATATGGCTTAATTGTGTCCACAAATGCTTTAACTGCAAAGGAATAATGTTGTGTAGATACTGCAAATTTCTGCTTTGCCTTTGCTTCCTCGCTATACCCATCAAGTAACAGTTCGTACTGTTGGTAAAGCTGTCTTGCTTTCTCGAGAAAATCAGCTCCCTCAACCGTTAATGATACTCCTCTGCTATTTCTGGAAAACATTACAATTCCAAGCTCTGCCTCAATGTCTCTTATTGCACTTGTGAGAGTTGGTTGTGATATATACAATTTTTCTGCAGCCTTGTTCATTGAACCGACTGAAGCCACCTCTAATGCATAATATATTTGTTGTAAAGTCATTTACACACCTCTCTCTCTAATATCATTAACTTTGTTCATAATCGGTATTCGTCGCTCGTCAATTGTGCAGGCACGTTGGCTCACTTGCACTCATTATCTGCATTCACATTTTATTGCTGCCATAATCCTGTACTGAAATATCTATCGCCTCTATCTGGTAATACAATTACTATCCTTGCTCCATCTACCTCTTCTGCAAGCTTCTTCGCCGCTGCAAATGCAGCCCCCGATGATGAACCTGCCACAATTCCTTCCTTTGATGCCAATTCTCTCGCTCCCTTAAAGGCTTCTTCATCGTTGACCTTTATAACCTTATCCACCAAAGTTATATCCATCGTATCCGCTACAAAGTCATTGCCTATTCCCTCAATATTGTAGTCCGCATGTTCTCCTCCGCCAATTGTAGATCCAACAGGATCTGCCAGGACTGCCTTAATCTCTGGATTCTGTTCCTTTAAATACTTAACAACACCGGAAAAGGTTCCGCCGCTGCCTGCCCCCATTACAACATAATCGATTGTTCCATCCATGTCCTTGTATATCTCAGGACCTGTCGTCTCATAATGGGCTTTTGGATTACTCATATTTTTAAACTGCTTTAATGATATGGAATTTGGAATCTCCTTCAAAAGCTCCTCTGCCTTTGCGCTCGCTCCAAGCATTCCATCTGCTCTTGGTGTATTTATTATCTCGGCCCCAAGGGCCATCATAAGCTGCTGCTTTTCTATAGAAAACTTATCTGGAACTACAAATATTACTCTATACCCTTTATTTAATGCTGCAAAGGCTATTCCAAGTCCTGTATTTCCTGCGGTTCCTTCCACAATAGTATACCCAGGCTTAAGTAACCCTTTTTCCTCAGCATCAGCTATCATATACTTTCCAACTCTATCTTTTACACTGCCAGCCGGGTTGTAAAATTCCAGCTTTGCAAATATTTCAGATGTAATTTCCTTATTGATTGTAGATAGCTTTACCATTGGTGTATTTCCAATTAACTCATGCATATTTTCATAGATTGCCATTTTCTTTTCTCCTTTTATTACCAAAATACTTTCCTACTCTTTAATTTCATAAGAAACAAACCTTCTTTCGCCCATTAATATATCCAGGTATTTCCTATGAAAATAAAAAGACACCTACCGCACATTGCGGCCGGTGTCTCTGACTCAACTCTACAAAATATGCATCAACATCGGAAACAATATGCGCTCAAATAAGCCTTTCTACGTCTATTTGTAGAACAGCAACATGTACAACACATTTTGTTATTACTCTGCTGTAATATGCTCATATTTGTTCCCCTTTCGTTTTTCCTAGTATTTTTATATGAATACTATCAAATGTTTGCTGGTATGTCAATTGCTTTTCATTATATTTCTACAATGCCAGCCTTAAAATATCTACGAATTTCTCCTCATCCAGTGGCACATAATGACCAACCGTTCCATTTCTGGTTGCTCTCTTTGCCATCTCCTCAAAGTGTGCATCATCTATATCTAATTCTCCAAGTCTTGTTCTAAGACCAAGCTCCTTGAAAAAATGCTCCAAGGTATCTGCAAGGCCTAGTGCATTTTCTTCTGATGTCCCATTGAAGCTGTCTTCATTAAATACTCTCACTGCCAGCTGATTTAGTTTCCATGGTTTGATTCTTGCCATGTATCTGATCCATGCTGGAAATACAATTGCCATTCCTTCCCCGTGAGTTATTCCATACTGACCACTCAGCTCATGCTCTATTCTATGAGAACCCCAGTCTCCAATTCGACCTGTATCAAGCAGATTGTTGTGCGCTATTGTAGCCAACCATTGAATTTCTGCTCTGGCATTTATATCCTTTGGATTTTTCTTGAGCTTTCTGCCATTTACAAGTAATGCCTTCACAGCTCCTTCTATTAAATAATCTGTAACATCAGTATTTTTAACATCCGAAAAATATCTTTCTAACAGATGAGATAATATATCTGCCACACCTGCTGCAGTCTGAAATTCAGGTAATCCTAATGTATACCCTGGATTCATTATTGCGAATTTTGGGATTATTCTGTTATCCTCAAATCCAAGCTTCCATTCTTTGTTTGAAAGAATTGCTGCATTTGATGTCTCTGAGCCACTAGCTGGAAGCGTACTTATTACTCCAATTGGAAGTACTTCCTCTGGGTTTACTCCCTTCTCAAAGAAATCCCAAACATCTTTCTCGTATGGAATACCAAGGGCTACTGCTTTTGCTGTGTCTATTGAGCTGCCGCCACCTACTGCCAACACAAAGTCTATTCCATTTGTTTTTCCTTCTGAAACCAGACTTCTTACCAGCTCAATTGATGGATTTGGAACAACGTTTCCATTTTCATAAAACTCTATACCCTGGCTCTCACATGCTTCTTTTACTTTTTCATATATTCCTAATTCCTTGATAAATTCACCACTGTAAACCATCAAAAGCTTTGTGGCATCGTTTTCTTTTAATAATGCTCCTATTTTATCTATAGAATTTTCTCCAAAGACTATTTTTGCAGGGTTATAATATTCAAAATCTACCATTGTTCCACATCCTCTTCTTTCTCTAATCCACCGGATTAGTTATTTGCTGCTCTCCATGTAGCAGGCTTGAACTCTCCCTTGATTGGGAGAAGTCTCTTATCAATATCAATCTGGAATACAGAGTTGAAGTTATTTGTTGCAATCATCTGTGATGCAAAGCCTACGATTACTACAAGCTCATTGTCTTTCCAATATTTACGAAGTCTATCAAACAACTCATCTGATACAGCTGTTGGGTCCTTTACAATCTGCTGTCCAAGCTCCACAAGTAACTGCTCCCTCTCTGTTGTCTCAAAGTTCTGTGGATCAATTCCAAGTGCCTTTAAGTCGCTGATGAAAAATAATGAGCAGAGCATGCAGCTGTTTGTTGTAGAGATTGCATGTGCATAAATTGTTGCCTCTCTCTCAGATATCACCTGAACCAATCTGTTCCATGATGTATACCATCCCATGAATGCATCATATGTTGCAGCGTCCTGAAGAAGACCTCTCTTCATGTTTGTCACTGCATTTCTTCCTGCTAACTCCTCATATCTTTCTCTCTCTGCTCCTGTTGTCTCCTCCAGCTCCAATAATTTGATTCTTGCCATTTTCATATCCTCCTATATTTTAAATTCATTTTATTAACTATTTCTCATGTGATATAACACTTTACTTCATGTAAACCTTTTATTTAACTGTTTATCTGACTAGTCTATATGACTATTTTACTGGTACAACTGCTCCATCATAGTTTGCTTCAATATATTCCTTGATTTCATCACTCTGAAGTACTTCTACAAGTCTGAGAAGTGCTGGGTTATCTTTGTTTGCCTCTCTTGTTGCGATGATATTTGCATATGTCTCTGCTGCAAGTCCGTCATTTGCCTCTACTGCTAAAGCATCTTTTCCAACACTTAAACCGCCTTCAAGTGCATAATTTCCGTTAATTACTGCAGCTGACACATCAGGAAGTGCATTAACAAGCTGTGCTGGATCTATTTCTACAAAGCTAACGTTCTTTGGATTTTCCACGATGTCGTTGATTGTTGCCTCGATTCCAGCACCATCTGCTAACTTGATGATTCCTTCCTGCTCTAATAATAAGAGTGCTCTTGCCTCGTTTGTTGGGTTATTTGGAACGGCAATCTTAGCACCATCCTCAAGCTCATCTAATGATGTAATATTTTTTGAGTAAACTCCAAATGGCTCGTAATGTACTGCTCCGATTGATACAAGATCTGCACCGTTTTCCTCATCCCAATTCTCTAAGTATGGTACATGCTGGAAAAAGTTTGCATCCAGTGTTCCTTCGAATACACCTGTATTTGGTGTTGTGCTGTCCTCAATCTCTACAACTTCAAGATTGATACCCTCTTTTGCAAGGATTTTCTGTGCCTCATACAGCAACTCTGAATGTGGTGTAATGTTTGCACCTACTGTAATTGTTGTTGCTTCATTGGTGCTTTGTGCAGTGCTTTCTGATTCCTGCTCTACATTTGCATCATTTGACTGTGCGCTGCTATCTGCTGCATCCTTTGATGAGTCTGTTCCGCATCCTACTGCACTTAATGCTGTAACTGCTACTACTGTTGATAAAATTGTGTTCTTCAAAAA
Source organism: uncultured Lachnobacterium sp. (assembly GCA_945971355.1). GTDB lineage: Bacteria > Bacillota > Clostridia > Lachnospirales > Lachnospiraceae > Roseburia. The sequence continues at coordinate 5,988 of CAMFPD010000052.1, read as the reverse complement.
ATTCTTTTTCATATTCTTTTCCTCTCTTTTCTCTTTATTTGATTTATTTTTATGAATGTTTTATTTTCTTAGAAAGCTTTGTTCCACTTTCCTGGAATATCTGAACGATAACTATGAGTACGACAATTGTAATTAACAAAATATTTGATTTATATCTGTAGTATCCATAGTTCAATGCAATTGCTCCAAGGCCTCCGCCTCCTATATAACCTGCCATTGCACTGTATCCCAAAATTGTAATCATATTAATGAGTGATCCTGATACAAGTGATGGCAATGCTTCTGGTATTAAAAAATGTACTATTATTTCCCATGGGCTTGCGCCCATTGATTTAGCCGCCTCAACAATTCCTTCTGGTATCTCATTCAGTGATTGTTCCACCATTCTGGCAACCATCGGAATCGAGCCTACTGTCAATGGAACAATACTGGCTTCTGTTCCAAGGGATGTTCCTACAATCAATCGGGTAAATGGAATGAGAAATACCAGCAAAATCATAAATGGAATAGGCCTTACAATATTTGCAATTGTTGCAAGTATTCCATGCACTACCTTGTTTTCCAATATCTCACCCTTACCTGTGACCTTGAGCAGGATTCCATATGGTAAGCCAAACAAATATGCCAACACTGTAGATATCAACGTCATTTCCAGAGTTTCAAATGTTCCCTGTAATATTAACTGAAATGTATTCTGCATTATTTCACCGCCTTGCTGACTTCCATCGGATTCATTCCGATTTTATTGAAATACTCGAGCACAACTCTTTGATCTTTTATATCCTCTGGGAATTCAACTATCATCTGTCCATAACCAACTCCACCCACACTTCGGGTATTTGCACTCAATATATTTACATACTTTCCTGTCTCTTTTACGAGATTTGCTATAACTGGCTCCGTTGCTGACCTGCCATCAAATACTAACCTGTAACATTTCTTATCAGTCATATCAAACGGATTTTCACCTGTGAGTGCCGGGAGTACCAAATGCTTCGCGGCACTTGATTTTGGACTTGAGAAAATCTCCTTAACATCACCAATTTCCGCAAGCTTTCCATGGTCAATAATTGCTACTCTATCGCAGATTTTTTCGATAACACTCATTTCATGTGTGATAATTATCACTGTCAAATCCAGTGTTTCATTTATCTCCTGCAGAAGCTTTAACACTTCCTCTGTCATCTTTGGGTCAAGCGCGCTTGTTGCCTCGTCACACAAAAGCACCTTTGGATTCATGGCTAATGCTCTTGCAATTGCTACTCTCTGCTTTTGTCCACCAGATAACTGTGCCGGATACACCTTGGCTTTTTCCTCTAATCCTACTACCTTGAGCATTTCGAGGCCTTTTTCTTCTCTTTCCTTCTTAGGTATCCCTGCAAGCTTTAATGGTAAAACCACATTTGCCAGAACATTTTTCTGTAACAGCAGGTTGAATCCCTGAAATATCATGGCGATTTCTTTTCTAGTGCTTCTGAGTTCTTTATTGTTCAGCTTTCCAAGCTCTTTTCCGTCAAATATAACCTGGCCCTCTGATACTTCCTCTAAACGGTTTAAGGTTCTGACCAATGTGCTTTTTCCAGCACCACTCATTCCAATAATTCCAAAAATCTCACCTTTATTAATCTCAAAACTTACATCATCTACTGCAACTGTTCTTGAGTTTTTGTCCTGAAATATCTTTGATACATTGTTGAGTATATAAATTGGTTCTTTCTTGCTCATTGGATTTTCCTCCGATTTATTTTTCCTCAGCTGTTCTTGATTTAACAATTGCATTTAATAAATCTGCAATTAAATCATCTGCATCCTCAATTCCAACTGACAGTCGAAGCAGACCATCTCCAAGCCCTGCTGCCTCACGTATCTCCTTTGGAATTGATGCATGTGTCATTGAGGCTGGATGCTCTATTAATGACTCAACACCACCAAGGCTTTCTGCCAATGTGATTATCTCCAGACTTCTGAACAGCTCATTTGTATCATGTCCGTCTGTCAGCTCAAATGAAATCATTGCACCACCATTTCTTGCCTGTTTCTTGTTTACCTCATACCCTGGATGACTGCTAAGTCCCGGATAGTAAACCTTCTTTACATCTTCTGACTCTGTCAGTGCTTTCACAATTTTTTCTGCATTGCTTACATGTCTGTCTAATCTGACTCCCAGTGTCTTAATTCCTCTGATAAGTAAAAACGAATCGAATGGCGAGAGCACTGCACCTATGGAATTCTGTAAAAATCCTACACGCTCTGCTATTTTTTCATCATTTACAACAACAAGCCCTGCAATTAAATCACTGTGCCCTCCCAGATACTTTGTCGCACTATGAAGTACAATATCTATTCCAAAATCCAATGGCTTCTGGATATATGGTGTGTAGAATGTGTTATCTACTATAGAAAGAAGTTCATGCTTTTTTGCAATTTCTGCAACAAGACTTAAATCTGTAATTCCAAGTAGAGGATTTGTAGGTGTCTCTATGTAGATTGCCTTTACCTTTGGATTGATAGCTGCTTCGATTTCTTTTTCATTAGATGTATTTACCTGATGATATTTAAAACCAAATCTGTTAAATACTTTATCTAATAATCTGAAGGTTCCACCGTACACATCATTTGAAATTATTATTTCATCTCCCTGTTCAAACAGGCTTAACACTGTGGATATTGCAGCAAGTCCAGATGCGAAAGCAAAACCCTGTGTTCCATCTTCCAACTCTGCAATCAGCTCCTCAAGTGCTCTCCTGGTTGGATTTCCTGATCTGGAATATTCATAACCCTTATTTTCTCCAGGTGTTGTCTGTGCATATGTACTGGTCTGGTAAATTGGAACATTTACTGCTCCAGTGAGTTCATCACCACTTATGCCTCCATGAATTAATTTTGTTGAAATTTTTATATCCTTATTAAGACTCATTCTCTCATTCACTTTCTTTACATTTTTTTCTTTGATTTCATATCAATCCGATATGAATTATATGTTTTGTTGATAGTGATTATTATACACATAAAAAAAGAACCAACAAGAAGCTTTTTTCTATAATTGGTTCTAAATTATTTTTATAGCCCTAAATACTCAGGACAATATATTTTGTAACAAAAAAGTGGTACTTGCGTACCACTTTTCCACTTTTTCCACGTTTTTTAGTGGAAAACTATGCTTATTTTGTTAATATATTCAGTACTTCTTCCTCAGTTGTACACTGCATAACCTTATCAGCAAGCTCCCTGCACTGTGCACTATCATTCTCTGATATGTTCTTCCTTGTCCTTAACACACTTGTTGCGCTAACAGAAAATTCATCTAATCCAAATGCCAAAAGGAGAGGGATAAGCTTTGGATCTGCTGCTGCTTCTCCGCACATACCTACCATGATTCCTTCCTGTTTTCCACACTCAATTATCCTCTTAATTGCACGTAATACTGCTGGGTTATATGCCGAATAAAGGTATGCAACCTTGGCATTTCCTCTGTCTACTGCCATTGTATATCCAGTAAGGTCATTTGTTCCTATTGAGAAGAAATCTGCTTCCTTGGCAAGTACATCTGCCATAAGGCATGCAGCTGGTGTCTCCATCATCACACCTATCTGAAGCTTCTTATTATATTCAACACCTGCAGCATCGTATTCTTTCATAATATCTGCAACTATCGCTTTCACCTGACGAAGCTCATCTACACCTGTCACAAGTGGAATCATAACCTTTATCCTGCCAAATGCGCTTGCTCTCACTAATGCTCTAAGCTGTGTCTCATAGATATCTCTTCTCTGAAGACAAAATCTGATTGCTCTAAATCCAAGGAATGGATTCTCCTCCTTCTCCAAGCCCAGATATGGTATTTCCTTATCTCCACCAATATCAAGAGTACGAATGATTACAGGTTTTTCTGCCATTGTCTCAGCTACTGACTTGTATGCCTCAAACTGCTCCTCCTCTGTGGGAATTGCATCTCTATCCATAAAGAGGAACTCTGTTCTGAAAAGGCCAATTCCTTCCCCGTCACATTCCACAGCCTTCTTTGCATCCTCTGGTTTTCCTATATTACATACCAGTTCTACCTTTGTTCCATCCTTTGAGACAGTTGGCTTACCTGTATATTGCTTTAAGAGTTCACGTTCTTTTCTGTAATCTTCCAGCATTTTTTCATATACAGCAATTGTCTCTTCATCTGGATTCACAATGGCTTCACCAGTTGTTCCGTTTAGGACAACAGTGTCTCCGTTTTTCACCTGAGAGCATATAGCTTCTATACTAAGTACTGCTGGAATTTCCATTGCTCTTGCAAGAATAGCTGAGTGAGAGGTTCTTCCTCCCACCTCTGTTAATACACCCGCAATCTTTTCCGGTATTATTCCTGCCGTCATAGATGGTGTCAAGTCCCTTGCTACAAGCACAGTCCCTTCTGGGACATCAGAAATATCCTGTTCTTCAATTCCTAGCAAAATCTTTAGGATTCGTCCTTTAATATCTCTCAAATCCGTTGCTCTCTGCTGTAAAAGCTCATCTGGAATCTGCGAAAATAGTTCAGCTGTCTGCTCCAATACCTGATCCAAAGCTTTCTCAGCATTAACCTTTTCGTTATTGATTAAATCTACAATCTGCTCTTCTATTGTAGGATCCTGAAGCAGCATAATATGTCCACGAAGAATATCTGCGTCCTTAGCCCCTACTGTGGCCTCCATCTTATCTGCCATTGCAGTTGTATCAGCTACAAATTTCTCAATTCCTTCTCTTACTCGGTTAATCTCCGCCTCTGTATCAGATATAGTCCTATCATCGATTACAACCTCATGCTCTTCAATTATTACTACTTTACCTATTCCGATTCCTTCTGAACCTGCTATACCCTTATACATTGTGAATGCCCTTCCCTTCATCAAATCATCAAACTTTATTTAATCACCAAAGTTCTCAGCCTCAAGCTCAACCATTTTTGCAAGTGCTTCCTCCTCATCTGGACCATCACACTCAAATGTAATCTCTGCATCCTTTTTAATGCATGCTGCAATTATGTTTACAAGACTCTTCGCATTGATTTTCTTATCTCCCACAACTATAGAAACATTTGAATCATATTTGCCAGCCTCTCTTGCAATTACCCCTGCTGGTCTCATGTGAAGTCCTTCCTCTGCTCTTACTACCATTGTTTTACTTACCATAATTGTTACCTCCCAAAATAGTATTTACGTTATTTGATGATTTAATTTTACTTTGTGTGTAAAATTTTTTCAATGTGTCTCAAAACGCAAAATTGCACCAGACATGGTGCAAAAATACATTAATGCATCATATCCAGTGCAACTTAGCTTTTAGTACCCCTTCCAGCTCCAGACTATCTCCGGCTGATTTTATGGCAGCTAGTGACTCTTTCTCGCTTAATACCCTGGTAAAATCCCTGAAAAAGGCTTTTGTTGTTATCATGTTCTCAAAATTTAATGCCAAAAGAAATATTATATCCACTTTCATGTTGCCTCAATTTAGTGGCTCCGCTAACCTCACCACACAAATCTTTGGAGTTATTACCTTATTGGCTTTTCCATGTGGAATTGCAATTGCATTACCTATTGCAGTGGATTCCACCTTTTCTCGTTCCACAACATCCTTAAGAAAATCCTTTGAGACACAGCCGTCATCTATCAGCTTCTGACAGGCTACTTTCAGGACTTCCTTTTTACTGATTTTCTTTTCAATAAAAATTATATTTTTAGCTTCAATCAGCTTAGAAAATTCATTTTTTTCTGTACTGTAATCTGACCTAAGCTCTGCGCATCTATCTCTTATTGCCTTCTCATCCTTACTGCTGACCGTGGGTGATATTTGCAATACCCTGTCGTCGTTGATGTGCCCCGGTATCATAGACAACACAATATCGTACTCATAATCCTCCAATTGATTAATCTTTTCTGATGTAAGTATAGCCACTATATTTATATCAGATATTCTATTCTCAATCTTTGCTGCCACAATATTAGCAGCCGCAAGTCC
>CAMFPD010000051.1 GCA_945971355.1 uncultured Lachnobacterium sp. | reverse complement strand
CCCGTGAGCAGATTTCATCTGCCCATGGGAGTACTTTTATGCTTTAATTTTATAATCCGCTAAACACTGCGGAAATGCCTTTGTTGCCAGTAGACCCAACAGCGTATTTTACAGTGGCAAATGTAAGAACCAGTATAATGTGTATAAGAGTCGGGCGAAGGATAAGGATAGTGAAACATGATAATCATTGCAATTGTCCGATTAATTATATAAAATTGAGAGGATTGGATGAATATAAGGCTTTTGAGTTTCATTTTATAAAAAAGGAACAGGGAGAGTATAAATGGCAACATTAAAGGATGTGGCGAGAGAAGCTGGACTGACGGTAACTACTGTTTCCAGAGTATTAAACAATAGAGGATATATCAGTGAGGATGCTAGAAAAAAAGTAGCTGATGCCATGAAAAAGCTTAATTACAGACCAAATGAGGTGGCAAGATCTCTTCATAGTAAAAAGTCGAATACCATAGGGGTTATTGTGCCGCACATTCGCCATCCATATTTTGCAGAGATGATTAGCAATCTGGAAAATGCGGCATATAAGAAAGGGTACAAGATTCTTTTGTGTAATTCTCAGAGCACAAAAGAAAGAGCTGAAGAATATATAGATATATGCAATAGTAATAGGGTGGCCGGACTTATAATTTGTAGTACAGATGTACCTGTTGATATTTTTTCGGGTATGGATATTCCTGTTATTACCATTGAGAGAGCTCTGGATAATGCTACTGCTTCTGTTGTTTGTGACAACAAGAGTGGAGGGCAGTTAGCAGCGGAAAGACTTATAAAAGCAGACTGTAAGAAGCTTTTGTATCTAGGAAGCAGCAGTTCGGTAGAGATGCCAGCACATCAAAGAGGCACTGGTTTCAAAGAAATCTGTGAAAATGAAGGGGTGCCATGCATTGAGGTGGACCCAGAGGAAGCATCATATAATAATATGACTTATAATGAATGGCTGGAGACTGTCATGAAGGAGCATATGGATGCAGATGGTATATTTGCAAGCAGTGACATAATTGCGGCGCAAGCGATTCAAGTCTGTAGGAAATTGTCTATTCATGTACCAGAAGATATGAAAATAGTTGGATTTGATGATGTTGTTTTGGCATCTCTTACAACACCACAGCTCACAACAATTCATCAGCCAATTAAGGAAATGGCAGAGATAGCAATTAACCTGCTTGATGATGCAGCGAAAGAGAAGCTTGTTGCAAAACAGACAATTCTGCCTGTTTTTATGGTGGAGCGAGAGACAGTGTAAAGAATGTTATGTTGTCGGGATTTCTTTGTGTCAATGGTATAACATTTCTTTTTAATTCTCATATATATAGTAAAAATCAACAAAAAGTAAGTTAAAAGCATTTTTAGTGAATGGAAAAATTTGGTGAAAAGAATGAAAATATGTTAAACGATTGACATATAATATTACAGATGCTAATATGCTCTTGTAAGCTGAAAGATTGACTAGAAAAGGAGAAGAGTCATGGCAAAGTTAAATTTCTTAAAGGATTACAATATAAACGATTGGACAGCCCCAGCTTTACCAGAGGAGATACCTCACGGGGATATGCCGGGTGATAAGGTTGAGATTGACGAGAATCATGTGGCAAAGGCTGGAAAGATTTTTCCTGAGCTTCTCAAGATGCTTAAGGATATGGCACTTGAAGGGAGAGATAGAGCTGTTATCACAGTCTGCGGTGGTTCAGGAGTTGGAAAATCAGAGATAGCATCCCTTCTTTCATTCTATTTTAATGAGCTTGGAATAGGAAGCTACACAATGTCCGGGGACAATTATCCACGAAGAATACCTATGTATAATGATGCGGAACGACTTCGTATTTTCCGTGAGTGTGGAATTGAGAAGATGATTGAGGATGGAGTGTATACAGAGGAGAGATTTGAGACACTCCATCAATATCAGTTGGATGGAGATGATGCAAACAAGGAGCATGTGGCAGAGAATCCATGGTTTAAATCCTATCTGGAGGGTGGAATTGCTGGGCTTAAAGGATATCTCGGAACTATGAATGAGAGTGGATTCGAGAAGGTGGAGGCAATTCTTGATAAATTCAAGGCTGGGGAGAATCACATCTGGCTTAAGAGAATGGGAAGGACAGATACCGAGCTGTGGTACTCTGATGTGGATTTTTCGGATACAGGAATCCTTATAATTGAGTGGACTCACGGAAACAGTGATAACTATAAGGGTGTGGATATACCAGTGCTTCTTAACAGTACACCACAGGAAACATTTGCCCACAGAAGAGCCAGAAACCGTGACGGAAAGACTGACAGCCCATTCACCATGAGAGTGCTGGAGGTGGAGCAGGGAATGCTTCATGCTCAGGCAAAGAAAGCGAAGATTATTGTATCAAAGGCAGGAGAATTGCTCACATATGAGCAGTATCTTGATATTATGAAGGATCAGGAAATCTAGGAGGAGATATTATTATGGGAAAGGCAAATAATGGTCCTATGCTTAATGCTTATCCAGACAGCATGGGAGGAAATCTCGGAGAGATAGTTAAATTCCTTGAGAAACCAGAGCTTAAGGATGTATTTTCATCCTTCTATATACTTCCAAGTGTTTTCAACACAGACCTGGACAGAGGATTCTCAGTTATTGATTATTCTCTCAGCGATAAACTGGCAAAAAGAGAGGACATTGAGACCCTTCAGGGACTTGGCATAGACTTGAAGCTGGATTTTATATTAAATCATGCCTCAGTTCTTTCTAAACAGTTTCAGGACATTATTGAAAAAGGAGACGACTCCCAATATAGAGATTTCTTTATAGACTGGAACAAGTTCTGGGATGGATGTGGAGAGATGACAGAGGCTGGTTATATTCAGCCTGACGAGAAATATATCAAGGATATGTTTTTCAGAAAACCAGGACTGCCTATCCTTATGGTTAGATTTCCAGATGGAAGAAATGTGCCATACTGGAATACTTTCTATCAGGAGGTGAAGTATCCAAAGCTTGATGCACAGGATGTTATGAAGGCTACCGGCTTGCAGTACTGTCAGGCCGTAGATTTAGCAGAGCTTGCTAATAGGGAGATTGAAGAGGGTAAAACTCCACAGGATATAAACTGGGGCGAGTACAGTAGTTTTTCAGATGCTGTGGTAGCTGTAGTGGAGATGCTTGAGAAGAACCGCAAGTATCTTGGTCAGATGGATTTGAACATCAAATCACCGATGGTATGGGAATTCTATGATGACACTCTTAAGACACTTGCTGATTACGGTGCAAAGATAGTTCGGCTTGATGCCTTTGCATATGCACCAAAGGAGCCGGGAGAGAAAAATTTCCTGAATGAGCCAGGAACCTGGGATGTGCTCCAGAGAGTAAGGGAGTTGGCAGATAAGTATAACCTGATGCTTCTTCCGGAAATTCATGCAAGCTACGGGGAGAAAAACTATGAGGCGATAGCCGAGAAGGGCTATATGACATATGATTTCTTCCTTCCAGGACTTATAATTGATGCTATCGAAGGGGCTGATGGAAAAGTTCTCAAAAGATGGGCAGACGAGCTTATGGAGAAAAAAATCAAGGTGGTAAATATGCTGGGCTGTCATGATGGAATACCACTTCTTGATTTGAAGGGACTTATTCCAGAGGAGAGAATTCAGACACTGATAGATACAATTGTAGAACGTGGAGGATTTGTGAAGAACCTTCATGGTCAGAAGAACATGTATTATCAGGTAAATGCCACATATTACAGTGCCCTTGGCGAGGATGATAAGAAGATGCTCCTTGCCAGAGCGTTACAGCTTTTTATGCCAGGAAAACCACAGGTATGGTATCTGGATCTGTTTGCTGGAAAAAATGATCATGAGGCAGTTAAGAGAGCCGGAGCTGGTGGTCACAAGGAAATCAACAGAACAAATCTCACAACAGACCAGATGGAAGAACTGTTGACAAGGGATGTTGTGAAGAAACAGCTTGAAATGCTCAAATTCAGATCGGAATTTGCAGCTTTTGATTTTGATGCAGAGCTGGAAGTAAAAGTGGATGGCTCCAAAATGAGCTATATCTGGACAAAAGATGGTTACAAGGCACAGCTTGAGGCATATCTCGAAACCTGTGATTTCGAGATATTTGCATGGAATGAGAATGGTGAGTCGGTATATCAGATGATTTGCTAAAAAGGTACTTGAATACCATTTAACATGTGTATATAATGTGTGAACAAAGTAATAAAATTAAACTTTGTTCACGCATTTTTTTAGTGAAGGAGAATGTTAATGAAGACAGATATGACAAAGGGCAATCCTATGAAAATAATACTGCTGTTTTCCATTCCTGTTTTGATGGGAAATCTGTTTCAGCAGTTTTATAATATGGTAGATACTATAATAGTAGGTCAGTATTTAGGGTCTGATGCTTTGGCAGCCGTAGGTTCAACTGGGTGTCTTATGTTTCTTGTGCTTGGATTTGCAAACGGAATTGCGCAGGGCTTTGGAGTCATGGTAAGTCATGCCTTTGGTGCAAAAAATGAGAAGCTGTTAAAGCACTACGTAGCACTGGCAATCATACTGACAGTGATAGTATCAACGATACTTACTATACCGACAGTACTTGCTTCAAAGCAGTTCCTTATATGGATGAACACACCTGACAATATTGTGGACATGGCAAATGCGTATATTAAAGTTATTTTTGCAGGAATTATCTGCACTATGTCGTACAATGTGGCATCAGGGCTTCTTAGAAGTATTGGAGACAGTAAGACACCACTATATTTTCTGATATTTTCGTCTGTGTTGAACATAATATTAGATATATTTTTTATTGTAGTAGTTAAATTAGGAACAGCGGGTGCAGCATACGCAACAATTTTATCTCAGGGGCTTTCAGCCTTGTTGTGTTTTGTTGTTATGTTTAAAAAGCATGATATTTTGCGCACAAGAAAAGAGGATTACTACATGGATTTTAATGGAATAAGCCATATGCTTTACATTGGAATACAGATGGCATTAAACTATTCCATTACAGCAGTTGGAACAATGATTTTCCAGGCATCCGTAAATGTATTTGGTTCACAGGTTGTTGCTGCATTTACGGCAGCATCAAAGGTCAACAATATTGCCACACAGACAATGCCGACACTGGGAGCTGCCGCGGCTACATACTGCGGACAGAATCTGGGTGCAGGAAAATATGAGAGAATATTTAAGGGCATGAAGGCTTGCTTCTGGATATGCATTGGATGTGCACTGGCAGCTGCAGCAATCAACTGCCTTGTAGGACCACATATGATAGGCTGGTTTATCAGTTCGCCATCTGCAAAAGATATAGATTATGCCATGAGATATCTCCATATTGCAAGCGCATTTATGTTACCGCTGGCATGGATATTTGCATACAGAAATGGCCTGCAGGGACTTAATAAGGGACTTGTGCCTATGCTCAGTGGAATTATGGAGCTGGTGGCCAGGGTTTTGGCAATAGCCATTCTCGTCAAGCCATTTGGTTATATCGGAGTATGCTATGCAGATCCAGCGGCATGGGGTTCTACAGGTATATTGCTCATCGTAACATATTATATTTGGCAGTATCGAACAAAAAGGAAATATTCTAAGTGATTACGATTTATTTGTGCATAAATTGTGCACAGCTTAAAATGGTGTTAAAGTATGAGGCTGACTTGAAAAATTTGTATATTGGTGGTAGATTAATCGTGGCTTAAAATTTGTTTATACTAGTGAAAAAGGAAAGAAGGAAGTAAGAGTGAAGTATGTTAAGCAGTTTTTGATTATATTAGCGATTTCTTTTGCTGGAGAGTTATTAAAATATCTGTTGCCGATTCCGGTGCCAGCTAGTATATATGGAATGGTAATTATGTTTGTGTGCCTTATGACCGGAATTATTAAGCTGGAGCAGGTGAAGGAAACAGGAAAATTTCTGATTGACATTATGCCTGTTATGTTTATCCCGGCTGGAGTAGGTCTTATGACAAGCTGGGGAATATTAAAACCTGTTATTCTCCCAGTATGCATAGTTACGGTTGTGACAATAATAACTGTCATGGCGGTTACGGGACGAGTGTCCCAGAGTATAATTAATATTGATAAGAGCAAGAAGGCCGTGTCAAAGAAAAAATAGACACTGCTCAATAAAAAACTGAGACGAAGAATAGAAGGACGGAATAGATTATGGCTGTTTTTTTTCAGGAATCATTGTTTACAGGGGTAACATTAAGCCTTGTTGCATACATGGTAGGAGTGTTTTTAAAGAAGAAATTTAAATCTGGAATATTCAATCCACTTCTTATTTCAATGATAATTACCATTGTGGTTTTATTGGTGAGTGGAGTGGACTATGAGATATATAACGAGGGCGCGAAGTATTTGAGCTGGTTGTTAACACCAGCAACAGTATGTCTTGCAATTCCATTGTACGAGCAGTGGGAGCTTCTCAGGAAAAACTATAAGGCTGTGATGCTGGGCCTGTTAGCAGGTGTTATGACAAGCTTATGTACTGTGTTGGTCCTTTGTTATGTGTTGAAGCTTAGTCATGAGGAGTATGTTACACTGCTTCCAAAGTCAATTACCACAGCAATAGGAATGGGAGTTTCGGAGGAACTTGGAGGATATGTCACTATTACAGTGGCGGTGATAGTAGTGACAGGAGTAATTGGCAACATATTAGGTGAATTGATATGCAAAGTTTTTAAGATAGAGGAACCTATCTCAAAGGGACTGGCACTGGGGTGCTCAGCTCATGCCATAGGAACGGCGAAGGCAATTGAAATGGGAGAGATAGAGGGTGCTATGAGTGGACTTGCAATAGCTGTATCGGGAATCCTCACAGTAGTGATGGCACCGCTATTTGCGAACTTTTTATAATAGATGCAAGTGCGAAGAAAATTAGGGGAGAAAACTAATTGAGAGCAGAGATATTAGAAGAACTTGCAAAAATTACAGAGGAAGAACAGGCTCTTTTGCATGGAAATGGACAGATTGACAGAGGCTTATATCAAGTGGATGATTCTAAAACAAAGAGTATTAAAGCCCGTGCCCACAAGACCGCAAAAGCCAGAAAAAATGACTATGTAGTGGATTCCAAGAAACTCTTGGAGGCAGGCAAGCTTATAACCATTCGGAAACACACAAGATTTGCTCATTTTCCAGCTCATACACATAATTATGTGGAAATAATATATATGTGTAAGGGGCAAACCCATCATGTGGTAAACGGTAAGGATGTATATCTGAAAGAAGGGGAGCTGCTGTTTCTAAACCAGAATAGTGTGCAGGAAATTTATCCAGCTGGAGAAAATGATATAGCGGTGAATTTTATCGTATTACCAGAATTTTTTGATCATGCCATCCACATGATGAATGAGGAGGACAATCTGCTTAGAAGCTTTGTGCTGGATTGTATGACCGGTGAGAATAAGGAAGCCAGTTATCTGCATTTTCAGGTATCGGATGTGATTCCCGTTCAAAACCTTGTGGAAAACCTGATTTGGACACTTATGAATCCAACTCAAAATAAGAGAAGTATTAATCAGTTCACAATGGGATTATTGTTACTGCAACTGATTAACTGTGCAGATAGTATTGCGGTTGATTCCAGCACAGAGAATCAAAAGATTATGCTTCAGGTACTACAGTATGCAGAGGAGCACTACAGGGATGGCGAGTTGTCAGAACTGGCTGAAATTCTGCACTATGATTTGTACTGGTTATCGAGAGAGATAAAGAGGCAGACAGGACAGAATTATACAGAGCTTGTACAGGCCAAGAGATTGTCGCAGGCCTGCTACCTGCTTAAGAATACCAAAAAATCAGTGGCAGATATAGCCTTAATGGTGGGATATGAGAATGTAAGCTATTTTCACAGAATATTTCAAAGGAGATATGGAGCGACACCAAGACAATATAGAATAGATTGCAAATAAGGACACTTTTTTAAACAAAAGGTGTCCTTTTTTTATGAAAAAAATCTTTCTATAATGAAATTATGATAGGAGGAAAGACATGGATAATTACTATTTGGCAATAGATATTGGGGCGTCTAGTGGAAGACATATTTTAGGACATTTAGAGAATGGAAAAATGATTCTGGAAGAGATATATCGTTTTTCGAATGGAATGAAGGATGTAAATGGAGAGAAGATTTGGGATATAGATGGTCTTTTCAGGGAAGTTGTAAATGGAATGAAAAAATGCAAGGAGCTTGGCAAGATACCTGTTAGTATGGGAATCGATACATGGGCAGTTGATTTTGTGCTCCTTGATAAGAATAATGAGCGTCTTGGAAATGTAGTGGCGTATCGTGATGAAAGAACAAAGGGTATGGATGATCTGGTGTATGAGAAAGTATCCTTGGAGGATTTGTATGCTACAACAGGCATTCAGAAGCAGATTTTTAACAGTATTTATCAGCTTATGGCTTTGAAGGAGAAAAAGCCAGAGCTTTTGGATAAGGCAGAGACCTTCTTAATGATACCTGATTACCTGAACTTTTTATTGTCAGGTGTAAAGGCACAGGAATACACCAATGCTACAACAACTCAGCTTGTTAATCCGAATACAAGGGATTGGGATAAAAAACGAATGCAGGTACTTGGTTTTCCAACTAAGATATTCCTTCCGATTTCAGAGCCTGGAAGCACTATTGGTAACTTGAAGGACGATATCAAAGCAGAGATTGGATTTGACTGCAAGGTGGTTCTTCCCGCTACACATGATACTGGTTCGGCGGTAGTGGCTGTTCCAAGCAATGATGACAATGTGCTTTACATCAGCTCAGGAACATGGTCTCTAATGGGAACGGAACTTAAGGAGGCAAATTGTGGAAAAAGCGCAATGCTTCACAACTTCACAAATGAAGGCGGATATAACAAGACATACCGTTTTTTGAAAAATATAATGGGACTTTGGATGATTCAATCTGTTAAGAAAGAAATTGGAGAGGCTTTTACATTTGGAGAAATCTGTGATGCTGCATCAACAAGTGAAATTAAATCTGTAGTGAATGCAAATGACGATAGATTTTTGGCTCCGAATAATATGACTTGTGAGGTTCAGAAGGCGTGTGAAGAATCTGGTCAGCAAGTTCCAGAGGGAGTTGCTGAGGTCGCAGCAGTTATCTATAACAGTCTGGCAAAATGCTACGCAGATACGCTTCTTGAATTAGAGACACAGACAGGATGTATTTACCAGAATATACATGTAGTTGGAGGTGGTGCAAATGCAGATTATCTGAACCGCCTGACTGCAAAATATACTGGAAGAACCGTGCTTGCAGGCCCGACAGAAGCAACTGCAATTGGCAATCTGGCAGTGCAGATGATTGCTGAAAATGAGCTTAAGGATTTGGAAGAGGCGAGAAAGTGTATATATAATTCCTTCGAAATAAAGGAATACAGATAAACGTAGAAGAAATATTATTGGTTTACAGAGAAGGAGGATTCTATGTTAGTTGAGACAAAAGCAAAGGTTGGTGTGTTTTCAATAGCGCTTGGGGCATATCTGCCACAGTTCCCATCACTTGTGCCAGAATTTGAGGCACAGTATGATGCGTTTAAGAAGACAATTCCAGATACGGTTGAGGTGATTGATGGTGGAATTGTCACAACCAAGGAATTATCTATGGCAGCTGGGGATAAGTTTAGAGCGGCAGATGTCGATTTAGTGATTTTGCAGCTGCTGACTTATGCCACAAGCTACAATATGCTTCCAGCAATTCGTGATTTGAATGTGCCAGTTGTGCTTGTAAACGTTCAAAAGCTTAAAGCACCTGACTATGCTAACACAGATACACCAAAGTGGTTAGGTGAGCTGTATGCCTGTGGTGCAGTTGGTGAGATGGTGGCTGACTTAGAGCGTGCAGGAAAGAGGCATGCTGTAATCACAGGTGTTGTAGAAGGCGGAGATGATTATGTGGCAAAGGAAATCGAAGAGTGGTGCAAGGCTGCCCAGGTTCGTAGAAGATTCCGCTATACAAACATTGCCCAGATTGGCAGACCATATCCTGGTATGATGGATTTATACATTGATGAGACAAATCTATATAACCGCATGGGATTGTATACAAAGCAGTTTGACTGGGAAAAAATGTGGGCAATTGCTGACCATATCACAGATGAAGCTGCAATCCGTGCAAAAGCTGAGGATATACTTGATACTTTTGATATCGAGGGCGGCGCAACGGTTGATACGGTCTGGGATATGGCAAAATACGTTGTGGCTTTTGAGGAATGGGTAAAGGAAGAAGAGCTTGGAATGGTAGCTTCCCATTATGATGGATTTGCCCAGGGAGTTGCAGGAAAGCTTGACAGCATGCTTATCCCAGCATTTTCAATGCTTATAAAACAGGGAACAGCCTGTGCAGTAGAGGGAGACATGAAGGTTGCAATGGCAATGAGTATATTGAAGACTATCTCAGGCACAGGACAGCTTTCAGAGATGTACTCTATTGATTTCAACGAAGACATCTGCATAATAGGACATTCTGGATCAGGAGATGCAGATATATCGCAGGCTAAGAAGCCTACTATGAAGATTGTGGATGTATTCCATGGCAAAACAGGTGGTGGATATCTTACACAGTTTTACCCACCAGTTGGAGAGGTTACATATCTTGGAATTACACAGGATAAGGATGGTCATTTCAAGTTTGTGGTTGCAGAGGGTGTTAATGAGGACGGACCAATTTTTATGTTTGGTGATACAAATATGAGAACACGTTTCTCGATAGGAGCGAGAGAGTTCTGTAACAGATGGAGCGAGGCTGGTCCAACACATCATATGGCAGCGGCAGTGGGAAGACACATTGATACTATTTTAAAGGTTGCTAAGATACTTGATGTGCCAGTAGATATTGTGTGCCGATAATTGATGGTTGTTTGAGTTGTGGTATGAAACAGAAAGGAAGAAGAAAATGAGATTTTTAGATGCAGAATTTGTACAGGGATTTATTCGTATGGCCAATGATGGCTGGGAGCAGGGATGGCATGAGAGAAATGGTGGGAACCTTTCATATCGTGTTAAATCGGAGGAAGTTGAAAGTGTAAAGGAGAATTTTGAGGCTAAGGAATGGCAGCCAATCGGCACAAGTGTACCAGCACTTGCAGGAGAGTATTTCCTGGTCACAGGAAGTGGAAAGTATTTCCGCAATGTTATTATCAAGCCAGAGGATAGTATCTGCATGATTGAGCTGGATGATAAGGGCGAGAATTATCGTATAGTATGGGGGCTTGTAAACGGCGGAAGACCTACATCTGAGCTTCCTAGCCATCTTATGAATCTTGAGGTGAAGAAGCTTCAGGATGAGAACTACAGAGTAGTTTACCATGCTCATACAACAAATGTCATTGCCCTTACATTTGTGCTCCCACTTGAGGACAAGGTATTCACACGTGAGCTTTGGGAGATGGCCACAGAGTGCCCGGTTGTATTCCCAGCAGGTATCGGTGTTGTTCCATGGATGGTTCCAGGTGGAAGAGAGATTGCAGTTGCAACAAGTGAGCTTATGAAGAAGTATGATTTAGCAATCTGGGCTCATCATGGAATGTTTGCAGCAGGATATGACTTTGATCTGACATTTGGACTTATGCATACAGCTGAAAAGTCTGCAGAGATTCTTGTAAAGACACTCTCAATGCAGCCTAATAAGCGTCAGACTATTACTCCAGATGAGTTTCGTCATCTTGCGAAGGACTTTGGAGTAAGCCTTCCTGAGGAATTTTTATACGATAAATAATCCATCTTAACGGAGCTTTTCAGATTTTTATTGTTCCAAATATGTATGTAAATCATATTGCGGACAAAAGTTATTAAGGAGTATAATTTAACCGTAATGGGGAAATTACATATTTTATTTATTATTTAAGGAGGATGTATTGCTATGGCAAACAGAATTGTACTTAACACAGTATCATATCACGGAAAGGGAGCAATTGCAGAGATTCCTGCAATTGTAAAAAGTAAGGGCTTTAAACATATTTTCGTATGCTCTGACCCTGACCTTGTAAAGTTTGGTGTGACTGCAAAGGTTACTGATTTACTTGAGAAGGAGGGTGTTCCTTATACTCTCTATTCTGAGATTAAACCAAATCCAACAATTAAGAATGTGCAGGACGGAGTTGCTGCATTCAAGGCTTGTGGTGCAGATTCCATAATTACAATCGGTGGTGGATCATCAATGGATACTGCAAAAGCTATCGGTGTTATCATCACTAATCCAGAGTTTGAAGATGTTCGCTCATTGGAGGGTGTGGCACCTACTAAGAACCATGCAGTTCCTACTATTGCAGTTCCAACAACTGCAGGTACAGCAGCAGAGGTTACTATTAACTACGTAATAACTGATGTAGAGAAAGAGCGTAAATTCGTATGCGTAGACGAAAATGATATCCCAGAGGTTGCAGTGATTGATCCAGAGATGATGTCTTCTATGCCAAAGGGACTTACAGCAGCAACAGGTATGGATGCTTTGACACATGCTATCGAGGGATATACAACAAAGGCTGCATGGGAAATGACTGATATGTTCCACTTGGAGGCAATCAAACTCATCTCTCAGAACTTAAGAGGTGCTGTAGAGAACACTCCGGAGGGACGTGAAGGAATGGCAATGGCTCAGTACATAGCTGGTATGGGATTCTCTAACGTAGGTCTTGGAATTGCTCATTCTATCGCCCATACATTAGGAGCTCACTATGATACACCACACGGTGTTGCTTGTGCCATGATGCTTCCAATCGTTATGGAATACAACCAGGAATTCACAGGTGAGAGATACCGTGAAATCGCTCGTGCTATGGGTGTAGAAGGTGTCGACAATATGACTCAGGAAGAGTACAGAAAAGCAGCAATTGATGCTGTTAAGAAGCTCTCTGAGGATGTTGGAATCCCAGCAAAGAACGATAAGATCCGTGAGGAAGATTTGGATGTACTTGCAGCAGATGCATTTGCAGATGCATGCTGCCCGGGAAATCCTAGAGATACAAATGTAGAAGATTTGAAAGAACTTTACAGAAAGATTATGTA
>CAMFPD010000050.1 GCA_945971355.1 uncultured Lachnobacterium sp. | reverse complement strand
TTATCATATTATATTTATCAATAGCCTGCCTTACCAGACTGTAGAGTTTCTGAAGTTTCATATTCACTCCTATATGTATAGCAAAATAAGTTATAATAATAAAAAGCAATTTATTGTATATTTTGAATAATTCATTTTCATAAAAGATTATATCTTATTAGTAGTGACAAATCCATGTTTTGTATTATTATATTTTATGTGCGTCATTATATATAACAATTGAAAAATAGGAGGTTAAATCCCAAATGCGTTTCGTAATCCAACGAGTAACCAAAGCCAGCTGCACAGTAGATAACACTGTTACTGGACAAATAAAAAACGGACTGTGCGTATTCATAGGTGTATCAAACGATGATACAACACAGATTGCAGATAAAATGATATCAAAACTTATTAATATGCGCATTTTTGCTGATTCAGAAGGAAAAACTAATTTGTCTCTCAAAGATGTAGACGGACAATTACTTTTAATTTCGCAGTTTACTTTATATGCAAATTGTCGCAAAGGAAACAGGCCTTCATTTACAGATGCTGGCAATCCAGAGCTGGCTAATCAGTTATACGAATACTGTATTGAACAAACAAAAAAAGAAATTGATGTTGTTCAAACAGGAATATTCGGTGCCGATATGCAAATAGAATTAAACAATGACGGTCCATTTACAATTGTTTTGGATTCAAATGATTTAGCTATATAATATATACAAGGCCACGATAGAATATTCTGTGCAGCATTAATTTATCATATAACAGGGTATACAAAGTTATCTAGTGTTATTCGCAAAAGCCGAGTTTAACGAATAGTTACTGACATCCTAAAATCCAAAGTTCTAACAAGCCTTTCTAGTTTCTGAGCAGGCAACTCATCTAGGTAGCTTTACAGATTCTCTTTTGTAAAGTCTTGCATTTAATACTTTGCTTCGCAAAGTCCTAAATGCTCTGCGAGGCTACTGTATGCCGATATTATTAGCCCACCTAATAAAGTTGTCACTTCGTAACAACTTTAACGGTGGTGGTTTGCGTCAAGCAGTACCCCGTACGGGTTGACGCAAACGTCAACCCTCGGGGCTCTGCGAGGCTGGTAACTACAAAACAACCGCCCCCCAAAGAATGAGGTCGGTACGCGCTCGCTACACTCGGCGCTCCCCTCCCGGGGGGCGTAAGATACCAACAGAGCGGGGGGACGCCCCCCGCTACCCCCGTTCATCATAGACAAGATACCGTACAGATTTTTTTCTGTAAGAAGATAGTGCACGGGCGGAGCCCGTGCAGATGTTCTACTCCCGGGGGGCGGAGCCCCACGGACTATCTTTTACCCGCACGGCGGAGCCGTGCTCCTCTGCTCGGCGGCGAGCGCCTCGCAGCCGTGGATAGTTCAGAATTTTCAAGGGGTTGAGGGGCTTTCAGCCCCTCAACCTAGCACCTTTCTTACATCAAAAAATTGCTTTTTAGGTACAATTATAAAATTTTTATAAACTGCCGTTACTACGGCATTTTCATTTTTGACAAAGGTACTTGACAAGGTGTATAATATCCATATAGTTTTAATAAACAAAGCAACGCCCTTGGCGTTGCCTCAGTAGCTCAGAGTAGGTTCTTACAGCCTATTCTTTTTTTATGCCTTGTAAGCCTTTCTAGGGGCTTTCTAGGCTCTTTACCCCGTTGCCTGTTAGTTTCTCCGCTTACGCAACTACCGCTTCGCTTTCGTCAAACTTCTCGTTTAACAAATAGTTACTGGGCAAGCGTGCTCCGTTTTGGCGTAACCGATGTCGCACGCTAGTAACTACCGTTTCCCTGACTTTCCTCCGAAAAGACACTTTCGTTAAACTCGGTCGCAGTTTAACGAATAGTTGCTAATCGGAATATTAAAAAATAAGCATTATCACAAGTAATTTCAATCAATTATTACCTAGATAATGCTTATTATGTTATTATAACAATTTATATCAATTTAAAGTATTTTTTCTTTTATTATACAAATTTATAATTGATACTAAATGAAGATTTTTCTTGGTTATGTAAGGATGAATTATTTCATTCTCTTTCGGTATTCAAGAATAATATCTACGCAATCATCAACATCAAGTTGAGATGTGTTCAAACACAAATCATAACTTCTTGCATCTCCCCATTTCTTACTTGTGTAATAGTTATAATAACTTGAACGTTGTTTATCCTGCTTGATACACATATCCTTAGCTTTAGCACAAGTAATATCCAAACGCTTGCTTATTCGATTAACTCTATCATCCATATCAGCACGGACAAATATTTTAAGACATTTTGGATTATCTGCTAAAGCATAATCAGCACATCGTCCTACAATTACACACGACTCATTCTCAGCAATTTTTTTAATTGCATCAAACTGTGCTAGAAACACCTTATGATTCAATGGCATATCCATAAAAGGCGCAGTCGAATAGCCACCAGTTGAATATGTATCCATAACTAACGAATACAAAAAACTATTTGTTGGACGCTCATCATGATTTTCAAATATTTCCTCACAAAAACCTGATTCTTTAGCCGCCTTTTGCAGTAATTCCTTATCATATAAAGTAATTCCTAATCTCTCAGCAAGCTTTTCTCCAATTTTCTTTCCATAACTACCAAATTCTCTACCAATTGTGTAAATCTCGTTATAAGCCATAATATTCAACCCCTTTATTACATTATTGATTAACTAAATTATACTCTAAATTGCACTACAATTTCAACAAAAACAACAATTTTTCAAAATAATCTGGTAATGGCGCATAAAATTCAACATATTCGTTTGTTCTAGGATGTATAAACCCAATTGTCTTTGCATGTAATGTTTGGCCCTGAAGATTTTTATAAGGTGATTTTCCTGACGAATAAAGTTGATCACCTAATAACGGATGCCCAATGCTAGCCATATGAACCCTAATCTGGTGAGTTCTTCCTGTTTCAAGTTTGAATTGAACATAAGTATAGTTTCCAAACCTTTCAAGCACCTTATAATGAGTGATGGCTGGCTTTCCGTTTTTTTCATTAATGCACATCTTTTTTCTGTCAATTGGGTGTCTACCTATAGGGCCTTCAATTGTACCCTCATCATCCTTCAAATTACCAATAACAATACCTTCATATATTCTATTTACCGAATGAACTTTAATTTGTTCTGCAATATTGATATGACTTTCATCATTTTTACATACAATAAGTGATCCTGTTGTATCCATATCTATTCTATGGACAATCCCTGGCCTGATTTCACCATTAATTCCACTTAATGAATCCTTACAATGATACATTATTGCATTAACTAAAGTTCCTGAATAATGTCCTGCAGATGGATGAACAACCATGCCCTTTGGCTTATTTACAATAAGTATATCTTCATCCTCATAAATAATATCTATAGGTATATTTTCTGGAACAATCTGTGTCTCCACAGCATCAGGAATAGTAATATTAATTAAATCGTCACATTTGATTCTATAATTTGCTTTTTCAGGCTTATCATTAACTAATATTTTATTTTCTTTTATCAGTTTCTGAAAAAAAGAGCGAGACTGATCTGGATAAATAATACTCAAAAATTTATCCAATCTTTCTCCCTCTTGTTCGTTCAAAACCTCATACAGTTCTGTTTTCATACTTATCTCTTTTTATCTCTCTTTGGAAATATAACTTCAAAATCCTCTTCTTTATAATAGAAAATTCCAAGTACAATAAATGCAAATGCTGCAACAGTCACATATATATCTGCCACATTAAAAATCGGAAAATTAATCAATTTAAAATAGAAGAAATCAACCACGTA
Organism: uncultured Lachnobacterium sp.; assembly: GCA_945971355.1. Lineage (GTDB taxonomy): Bacteria > Bacillota > Clostridia > Lachnospirales > Lachnospiraceae > Roseburia. Next base: position 9,525 of record CAMFPD010000050.1, on the reverse strand, counting down.
ATTATTAACAATTCTATCAATCAGATTTCCGATTGCACCTGCAATAAAGAAAATCAACATGATATTCATCCAAAAGAATCTCTTTGTAGATGGTATTCTTTTATAAAGAATAACCAATAAAACTACAACGGCAATCGTAACAACTACAAAAAATATCATCTTGGTTCTCAAAAATGCATCAGGATTCTCAATGAAATACTTTATTTTGAAAATTCTTTGAAATAATGATACAACATCAACTCCAAACGCAGCACTTTGATTTTCCAAATACTTAAGCTCGAAAACACCATCTATAAGTACAAATGGAATTGAGTTTTTCAACTTGATTACAGCGAGAAACTTAGTTAACTGATCCAAAACAACCAACATCACAATCGTCAGAAAACTAAGTCCCATAAATTTATTACTTTTTCTATTCATAGCTTAAACCGTAAACCCTGTTGTCATTGAATCCATTAAGTTCTGAATATCTCCAGAAATATCTACTCCATTTGGTGTTGCAAGGAAGATATAATTTGAAATTTTCTGAAGATTACCATGCATGGCATATGTAGCACCTGATGTAAAATCGATAATTCTCTGTGCCAGCTCCAGATTAAGTCCTTCCATGTTAAGAATAACAGTTCTACCATTTAATAAGGTATCTGTTATCTCAATCTCGTCTTCCATTGATATAGGTTTAATTACACATACTTCCATTCCAAGTGCCTGCTTTCTTGTTGTCTTAGTAATTGGTGTAATCTTTGGTGCCGGTTTAGCAGCTTTTTCTCTCTGTGGCTGTTCATAAACCTCTTCCTTAGGTTTCTTTTCTTTCTTAGGAAGCTTATTTTTTCTATAAGATTCCTCTTCAATATCTTCTTCCTCATCTATATCGAAATCTTCATTATCAAAATCAAAATCTTCATCTGGGTTAAGTCGCATTACATCCAAAAACTTATCCATAACGCTCATGATTATTTTACCTACCTCATTTATTATACTATTTATTATAATTTCTCTCGCCAAATATTCCAGTTCCAACTCTTACCATTGTAGAACCTTCTTCAATAGCTACCATGTAATCGCCAGTCATTCCCATTGACAAGATATCCATACAAACATTATCTATGTTTTGATTATTGATGTCAACTGATAATTGCTTGATTTCTCTAAAGTATAAGCGGTTATCCTCTGGATTTTCTACAAAAGGAGCAATTGTCATTAACCCCTTAATTCTAATATGGTCAAGCTTTGCTATGTCCTTGACCATTTGAATTGTTTCTTCCTTGGAAATACCAAATTTTGTCTCCTCGTTTGCAATATTTACTTCAACCAATATATCTACAACAACATTATTTTTTATAGCTTGTTTTTGTATTTCCTCAGCTAATTTCAAACTATCAACAGAGTGAATAAGTGATGTTTTTCCAACAATATATTTTACTTTGTTGGTTTGAAGATGCCCAATCATATTCCAATTAATATCCTTCGGCATCACTTCCATCTTATCACACATTTCCTGCACTTTATTTTCTCCAAAATATCTGATGCCCTGGTCATATACTTCCTGAAGCATCTCAACAGGTTTTGTCTTGCTGACAGCTATTAATGTAACCTCTGAGCGGTTCCTACCAGCTTTCTCGCATGCTTTCATAATATTATTTTCTACATTTATTAAATTCTCTTTTAACATTTACTCACCTTCCTGTTTTAGCTATTTATTTATAATGTCATTCTCATGTACTGAATCACCATTCAATGCAATATGATCGTATAGAGAAATACCATAAGCTGTTTTAGTATCCACAATGGCATAATCATCATTCTGAGAGATAATATTTATCTGCTTAAAAACAGCATATCCCTTGTTAATATTATAAACACCTACTAATGATTCTTTGTCCGTACCTATAACGTACGTAGATGATGTATCATTTAATACAATAACATCTCCTGCTGAAACATCCTGCTCGTCCACATAATAATAATCTTCAGTCTCACAGTAAATTGTTGGTGTGACTAATTTTACACCACCCTCATTTTCATCTGCTTTAATAAGCAAACATGGATCATCTGATTCAGCACCTTTTGTAAAACATGAAATCGGTATCTTAAAAAATTCTTTAGATGTAATTGCTGAATTTGGAATTTTAAGACCAGTCTTTGAATTCAAAACAAGTTCAATATCAACATATCGTTCATTCAGATATCTAATCATAGAATTTTTTAATTCTAGATTTAAGAAATACAAATTTTCTTTCTTTATTATCTTATATGAAGCATAACAAGAATAATCATCCTCGCAGAATCTAATTTTAACATAGGTACCTTCGTTTAATTCCTCCGCTAAGGAATCCGATATCTCAATAATTATATTCCATACCTCACTGTTAACTCTTTTATATACTGGATCCAACTGATTAACCTCAGTATTTTTATCTAAATCAACAGAAGAATAACCTGTAGCAACCAAATCCTCTTTTTCAAAATCCGATACCGACATTCCTTCAAATCCATCTATTCTATAACTAATTATCCCTGGATTGGGCGAAGAGAATTTGTAGAATGTGGAATTTTGTTCTGCCACTCCAACGGCATCTTTCAGAGAACTAAGTGCATTTTGGCTTAGAGTCTGTGTTAAATTCGAAGCCAACTGCTCCTTAAAATAATTTACATTAGTGAAATCAGATACATTATAACTTTGAGTAAATCCATTTATATCTCCAATAAAATCACCTATGGAAGCACTATCCAGCATAGAACCATCTTCTACTGCAGATGTTATTTTAGAAGAAACATCTCCATTAGTATCTATTGAATATATAATATCATTTATAGCCACCTTGGAACCATCACTAACATAATAATTAATATACCCACTTTGTTCCGCATATGCTATAGTTTCGTCTCTAATTATCAAGCCCCTGTAAATATTATTTGTTGCAATTGTTCCCTGCGAAACCTGGTATTCCGCAATCGAGCTTGAGGTTAAATATGAAAATATATGAAAAATCACATAAATAATGATAACAAGAAAAATAACCACACCAATATTAAGGTTAAAACTTCTATTGTATTTTATTACTTTTTCATTTTTTTGAGCCACAGATAATCTCCTCTCGAAAAATAACTCCTGCTCCATTTTAACATAACGAATTAATGTATAAAAGACGAAATATGTGAAATAATATTGTTAAAATAAAGGAGGAAACATCATGAAATGGTTGGATAACATATTATTGACACTAGCTATTATTGGCTGTATAAACTGGGGATTAATCGGTTTCTTCAGATTCGATTTGGTAGCATTTATCTTCGGTGATATGACCTGGCTTTCCCGCGTAATATATGCCTTAGTAGGACTTAGTGGAATTTATATTATAAGCTTCTTTGGTAGAATAAAATCACCAACAACATAAACTATTAAAAATGGAGTGTCCACATCAATGTGAACACTCCCAATACATCCCAAATTATAAAGATATAACAACTTTAGCTTTTGCACACTCTGGCAAATCATCAATATTTTTTGAAACACTAATAATGAATTTTACCTTATACTTTTCACTAATTACATCCAATTTTTCAATGGCGGTAGTAATTTCGCTTTCAGAATCAACTGAAGCAATTGTCAAAAAGCTATCCAGATACATCTCTTCAAGATCGTTATCCTGAGAAACAATACCACATATAAAACCAATAAATTCATCACAATTTGTTATAGGATAATCCATCACATTAATAAGTCTTACCTTATTATTTAACTCGTACATATGCTTCTGACTCTTGTCTAAGTATACTACATTTCCCGAAGCAGCTGTTACAGATGAATTAACCTTTCCTAATAGTTCCTTTGTTTTACCTTTTCCTTTTTCTCCACATATAATTTCTATCATGGCGACCCCTCCTGGATATAATATTGTGAAAATTAACAAAAACTTACTAGTTCTTTTATACTATTATAGTACACCTGCACATCAATTACAATCTTTAATTACCAAAAGAAGATAATATGTCATTCATAAGTAAATACAGATTCGATTTGCCATCAGCCTTAAAAACAATACTAATCAATCTCTCGCCCTTCTCATTTGTGCTCAATAAGACAAGACAATATCCAGCATCATATGTAGTTCCTGTCTTGCCACCTATGACACTAATACCTTCCGGCGCTTCACAAGTTCCCGCAATATAATGATTTGAGTTGTTATATGTCTTCTCAACAATACTTCCAGATGCACTAGAATAAGTCACATCTATAGTCTTTGTATTAATAATTTCCTGAAATGCCTGAAGAGAAACTGCATTGGAAAAAATTAAATACATATCATAAACCGTTGTATAATGGTTATCATCTGGATAACCGCTTGGATTGACAAAATGACTATTGGAAGCCCCCATCTTCAAAGCTTCCTCATTCATAACCTCTGCAAACGCCTCAACACTTCCAGAATAGTATTCTGCAAGTGCAACTGCCGCATCATTTCCACTTACCAACATTAAGCCGTAAAGAAGTTCCCTGACAGAAATCACATCTCCCTCATTTATACCACAAACAGAAGAAGATTCTTCTTGATTAGCAGCATTTGCAGATACCGTAACCATATCATCCAAATTTCCATATCGGATAATAATATATGCAGTTAAAATCTTTGTAGTACTGGCAGGATAAAGTCTGTCAAAAATATTTTGACTATATAATACCTCTTTGGTATCAATATTAAACAATCCTGCTCCTTCCGCAACCTGGGAATGAGTCTGGTCAGTTCCGTAATTTACATTGTTTGTTACACAAAGATTACTACCAAAATATGTATACGTATTATTTCCCATTGTGTAATCATTGGAATACACATCATATGCATTTGCAATTTTTTCAGTTGAGCATCCGCTTATAAAAATAGCTGCTATGCAAACAACACACAGCAGTCTACTTTTTTTCATGAATCTATTTATACATTTCACGCCAGTCTAAGTCTCCTCTGTCTAATGACAAAATAAGTACCTCTGCAGTTGCAAGATTAGTTGCAAGAGGAATATTATGTTCATCACATATCTTTACAATATTATTTACCTCAGGCTCATGTGGCTTTGGTCTGAGCGGATCTCTAAGAAAAATAACAAGATCAATCTCATTGTGCTCAATCTGTGCACCCAGCTGCTGTACTCCTCCTAAATGTCCTGCAAGATACTTATGAACCTGAAGATTAGCAACCTCCTCAATCAGTCTGCCAGTTGTACCTGTAGCATAAAGTTCATTTTTGCTTAGTATACCACGATATGCGATACAGAAATTCTGCATTAATTTTTTCTTTGAATCATGTGCGACAAGTCCTATATTCATTTAGAACCTCCATTTAATATTTTTTCGGTTGTAGTCCAACGTTTAGTACAAATCCCATTCCCATATACAATGTCACTAATGAAGTTAATCCATAACTTACAAAAGGTAGCGGAATACCTGTATTTGGCATTAATCCTGTTGCAACACACATATTAATAAATCCTTGAAAACCAACAAGCGAAGCCATACCACAACAAATAAGCTTTCCACTTAAATCCTTTGCCTTAGAACCTATAGCTATGCACTCTATAACGATCAAAAGCAATAACATAATTATAGCAAAGGTTCCCACAAATCCCAACTCCTCACCTGCAACGGCAAAGATAAAATCAGTCTGAGGTTCCAAAATATAATTACTGTTTTTTAACGATGTTGCAACAGAGTTATTTAATCCTTTTCCCCACAACTGACCAGAGCCAATTGCCATAATGGAATTTCTCTGCTGAGTGGCAACCTCCGAATATTTGGAAGGCTGCAACCATGCCATAATACGCTTAAACTGATAATGTTTAGCAATTAAAGCCTCTGCATTTGTAATAATATAACTTATACCAATTATACCGACAGGAACACATACACCTATCACCGATACAACTATTTTATAACTTAATCCACTAATAAACAAGAGTGCAATAAAAATTAATGTAGTCATAATAGTGGTAGATGTATCAGGCTGCGCCAAAATAAGAGCTAATGGAACACTGACTAATATAAAAGACAAGCCTATTGTTTTGACCGTATTGATTTTCCCCTGCCGCTTTGTAAAATAAGCAGCAAAAAATAGAATGATAACTATCTTTGCAAGCTCTGATGGCTGAAACTGAATTCCTGCAATTCGTATCCATCGCTGGGAACCTCCAGTTGTCTTACCCATAATTTCAACCAAAACAAGTAGTCCAATAATTCCTATGTAATACAACCATGTAAACTTTAAGATGAAGCTATAATCCATTAGCGAAATAGCTACCATCAAGACTAATCCCATTACCATCCCCAAAATCTGTTTTGACTGTACAGATTCCTTAGCACTACCAATAAGTAAAATTCCTATAATATTAAGTGCCACAATAAATGCAATTAATTGAAAATGATAATTTCTTAATTTGTACTGTTTAATCATTTGCTGCTCTCTTCTTGTTCTTTAATACAATCTTTATGTCGTAATTTTCAGGTGACAAATCAAAATATCTCCCCATAATTTCTAAGATTTCCTTTTTCATTTGAGTAAGATTCTCTGCTGAACAATCAAAAGGCTCTGACTCCATAACACATTTAAGTCTTTCCCTGGCAATTGTTCCTGCTGTCTTATCAAGTCTCATTAACACACTCTCCCTTAACTGCCAGGTTTTCAGATTTTTTTGCCACTATTTCCAACCGATTTAATCTATTTGTCAGCTTATTAAAATGTGTGTTCACCTTTGCTCTTAGAGAAATAACAGGAATACCCTGATTTTGACTAATAATAATTTTCTTATCATATGGAATAACCCCAGATGCCTTAGTTGACAATAGTTCTTCTATATCATTCTGGGAAATCACTTCATTACGTCTTACCATATGCTTATCATATTCATTTATGACAAGATCCACCTTATTAAAATTGTTGTACTCTAAAAGATATAAGATTCGTCCTGCGTCCCTGACTGCTGATATATGCGGTGTTGTAACAACAACTGCTCTGTCAGCTGCCGAAATTGCAAAATTAAAACCATCATCCATCCCCGCCGGACAATCAATAAGGCAGTAATCGAATTCTTTCTTTAGACACTCAATCAAAGTTCTAAACTTCTCTGTATATCCAGAAAGATTTCTATATTTTGTGGCAGCTGGAATCAGATACAGATTGGGATAACGCTTGTCCCTAATCAGAGCCTGCTTCAATCTGCAACGATTATCCAGCAAATCCAAAATATTGTAGTTTATACGATTTTCAAGACCCATAACAAGGTCTAAATTTCTAAGTCCCATGTCCGTATCTAACATAACGACTTTTTTATCTAACTGTGAAAGACCAACTCCGACGTTTGCTAAGACTGTTGTCTTGCCCACACCGCCTTTTCCGGAAGTGAAAACAATTGCTTCACTCATAGAAGCCTCCTTCAGTTATTTTTTAATCAGTTCTTTCAGAAGAAGCTGAGGTATTTACACCTTCAGCATTCAATTCCAGAATATCATCCAAAGCCTGGTTGCCATAATAGTATGAAATAATATTTCTTGCTGCTGAAGCTGCATTATGTGAACTATATCCATATGCAATACGTGTTGCAATAGAATACTTTGGATCATCATAAGGGAAATATCCAACAAACAAAGCATGGTCAGGTCTTGTCTCTACCTGCTGTGCTGTACCTGTTTTACCTGCCACTGGGATTTCAAATCCCGCAAAGCTGTCGAGATTTTCAACTACCATACGCATACCAGAATGTATTGCATCCCATTGACCAGAGTTCAGGGTATCTGTTATATCAGTGTAATGTGGCTCATAGCTTGCCACAATATTTCCTTCAGTATCTACAATTCTGCTCATCAATTGGTAATCATAAAGCTTTCCCGAGGTGACAGCAGTAACATATCTGGATAATGAAACCGTTGTAAAGTTATTATCCGACTGACCAATTGCTGCCATAACCGGGTATTGCGTTGCAATCTCAGGTGTATTCTCCTCTATTTCAATACCAGTTTTCTGATTCAGACCATAAATTGATGCATATTTTTGTATATATGAAATACCATTTGCATCATCATAAGTTCCTGTATCCTTTGCTGCCAGATTAAAACCTGTAGTATAGAAGAATACGTTACAAGAATCTCCTATAGCTTCTGAAACATTAATAAATCCATGATTTCCCGGATAAATCCAACACTTAGGCTCATTGCTGACATCATAGAACTTACCGGTACACTGAATAGTTGTGGATGTTGTAATAACATTCTCTGCAAGTCCTGCAGTTGATGTAATCATCTTAAAAGTAGAACCTGGCGCAGTCTTTTCCTGAGTAGCATAATTGTATAATGGATTTGAATTGTCCTCCTGCAAAAATGCGTAATACTCAGCGTCCACTCCATTTGCAAGCTTATTATTATCATAGCCCGGGTAACTAACCAGTGCCTTTATCTCACCAGTGTTGACATCTGTGATAACTGTTGAACCAGTACACGGATCAAGAGCCAGCTGGGCAGGGGTTATCTCTATGTTGTTTATTTTATCCATCAGAAAAGAATATGCTGTAGTAGCACCTGATTTAAGTCCACTGACAATATCATCATCATAATCAACAGCCCCCTGCTCAAACATAATCAGACAAAGCTGCTGTCCTGAAATACTTCCATTTTGAACTAAATATTTGTAAATCAGTTTCGAAAACTCTTTATCAGTTTTAATTTCATTTTGAATATACTGGCAAAGTGCCTTAAATATCTCAGCAGAATCAGCATACTTCTCGTCCACTTCGAGATGTGTTATGTCAATCCATTGTTGTGAAATACAATATTTCAGGTATTCTCTCGGACTCAGCTTTTCATTTTTCCATTCCTGATATGTAGAATCGGAGGTATCAATTTTGCTTGAAACAAGTACTCCGTCCTCCTTCAGCATTGAGAAAATATAAGTGAAATAGTCCAAAATATCCTCTGGCATATTCTCAATTGCCAATGCCGAATCTGAATTCAGCTGACTGTCTATCTGATTTATAACATTTGCCTGATTTGACAGAAAAACAGACTGTACTGCACGTTCTGTCTCACCTGCATCATCCTCTTCAAAATCTGATATATTAATTATATTATTGTTTAGTAGTGCAAAATACACATCATTAACAGGAATATCACCACTCTTGATTTTTGAGTACACAATACCTGCAATTTCTTGTTCCAAAAGCTTATATGTAGCTTCCTGTAAATTAATATCTATACTTAGATATAAATCATTTCCAGCGGTTGGATCTGTGCTGCTAATAACCTCTGTAATTTTTCCAACACTATTTACATATATTTCCTGTTCACCATTAACACCTCTGAGATAACTCTCATAGTACTGTTCAAGGCCAGATTTACCAACTGTATCATTTGTAGTATAACTTTCATCTTTTTCTGAAAGCTCATTATACTCCTCGGTTGATATCTTTCCAGTATATCCAATTAATGAAGAAATATATTCACTGTAATTGTATTTTCTAATAGTGTCTTCTTCAATAGACACACCC
>CAMFPD010000049.1 GCA_945971355.1 uncultured Lachnobacterium sp. | reverse complement strand
TGTGATATTGCAGCTATTGGAATTACTAATCAAAGGGAGACTGCCATTGTATGGAATAAGGAGACTGGAGAACCGGTTTACAATGCAATCGTATGGCAGTGCAGACGTACATCGGATATCGCAGACGAATTAAAGAAAAAAGGACTTGAGGAATGTTTTCATAAGAAAACAGGTTTAAGGATTGATGCATATTTTTCTGCAACTAAGATTAAGTGGATTCTAGACAATGTGGATGGGGCGAGAAAATTAGCCGATGAGAGCAAACTCTTGTTTGGAACAGTGGAGACATGGCTTATTTGGAAACTTACCAAGGGCAAGGTTCACGTGACAGATTATTCAAATGCCAGCAGAACGATGCTTTTTAACATTAATACACTTGAATGGGATAAGGATATTCTTAAGGAGCTTGATATTCCTGAGAGTATACTTCCAACACCTATGCCATCCAGCTGCATATATGGTTACAGTGATCCGTCGTTTTTTGGTGAGGCTGTTCCTATTGCCGGTGCAGCAGGCGATCAGCAGGCGGCACTTTTCGGACAGACATGCTTCAGAGCAGGTGAAGCAAAGAATACATATGGAACAGGGTGCTTCCTTCTCATGAATACAGGGGAGATGCCTGTTTATTCAAAAAATGGGCTGGTGACGACTATTGCGTGGGGCCTTGATGGAAAGGTAAACTATGCCCTTGAAGGCTCAATATTTGTGGCAGGTGCTGCTATTCAATGGTTGAGGGACGGGATGAAAATGATTGATTCAGCAGGTGATTCTGAATATATGGCCACCAAGGTAAAAGGGACACATGGATGTTATGTTGTGCCGGCTTTCACCGGACTTGGGGCACCTCATTGGGATCAGTATGCCCGTGGAACGATTGTTGGAATAACCAGAGGAACAAATAAAAATCACATTATCAGAGCAACACTTGAGTCTATTGCTCTTCAGGTGTGCGATGTAATAGATGCGATGAAGGCAGATGCTGGGACAGAGATTTCCTGCCTACAGGTTGATGGTGGCGCAAGCGCGAATAATTTCCTTATGCAGTTTCAGGCAGATATGCTGGATACTACTGTAAACAGGCCATTATGTATAGAGTCTACCGCTCTTGGAGCAGCATACCTGGCGGGACTTGCAGTGGGCTACTGGAAGGACAAGGAAGAGGTTAAGAAAAATCAGCAGATAGGTAAAGTGTTTACACCGAATATGGCATCTGAGGAGAGGGCGGCAAAGCGCAAAGGATGGAACAAAGCGGTGAAGTATGCTTATGGTTGGGCAAAGGATAGTGAGGACGAGGAAGAAAGCTAGGAGTATTGTGGCTGCAAGTAATTTTGCATAAAGATGGGAAAAAGCATGGGAGAGATTTGGAAAGGTATTTATGAACCAAGTCGTTTGTTTTAGATTATATAGGGGCTTTCTGAGGGTTTTTGATTGGATTTTTCCACCGAGATGTCCGGTATGCGACTGCATACTGGATTCGGGAGAATTGATTCACGAAAAATGTCGCAGAAAGCTCCTTTTTGTAAAAGAGCCATGTTGCGCCAGGTGCGGACGACCTGTGGACTCGGATGGGAAGGAGTATTGCTATGATTGTTCGAAACAAGGCTTAAGAAGCTTTGTGCAGGGGAAATGTATGTTTATATATAAGGGTGTAATTAAGGAAACTATGTATAGATTTAAGTATTCCAATAAGAGAGAGTACGGAAGCTTTTTTGCCAGTGAAGCTGCGAAGAATTATTCGGAATGGATTGAGCAAAAAGAGATACAGGCCATTGTCCCGGTGCCGATGTATAGAAAGAAAAAGCGGATCAGAGGCTATAATCAAGCAGAAGTGTTTGCAAAAGCCTTGTCTGCACAGACTGGCATACCAGTAGAAACAAATATTGTGAAGAGAGTACGAGACACTAAGCCCTTAAAACTGTTAAATCCGGAAGAAAGAAAAAATAATCTGAAAAATGCTTTTCAAGGAATAAATAATATAGTAAAATGTGACTATATACTATTAGTAGACGATATATATACCACAGGAAGTACTGCAGAAGCAGTAAGTCAGGAATTGTTAAAAATGGGAGCAAAAGAAGTTTATCTTTTGTGTATATGCATAGGTGAAGGGACTTAGGAGGAAATAGTATAATGGAAGTGAGAAACTGTAAATCATGCGGACGTCTTTACAATGTGTTAGGTCGAGAAAGGATATGTCCTGCTTGTAAGGCTCTGCAAGAGGATAAATTTCAGCAGGTTAAGAGATTTTTGAACGAAAATCCTAATTCGTCAGTTGAGGTTGTGGCAAAAGAAAATGATGTTTCAACCAAGCAAATAAGACAGTGGGTTCGTGAAGAGAGATTGATTTTATCTAGTGGAATAATTGATGGAATTACGTGTGAGACATGTGGTGCGCCTATTATCACGGGGCGTTATTGCGAGAGATGCAAGGCTGAACTGTCGCAATCTTTTGAAAATGCACTTGATAGACCGAGAACCATAAAACCAGAGGTTAAGAAACTAGAGCGTGATGGAAACCGAATGAGATTTCTTCGAAATGATGAAATATAGTGGAGAAGTATAGTACATATGATAAAGCCATTTCCTGTTTAGTGGAAGTGGCTTTTTGCGTGTGGTGAGTTTGACGTGAAAAACCCATTATGTTATAATTTTTGAGAATGTATAATTGTGTCTAAAACAAGGAGAATTTATGATTAATGAGGATAGAGTGAAAGAATTATACTACTTAGCAGTTTATGAATCTACTAGTGAAAAAACACACAAGCAGGTTAATGAATATTATGTGGGGGACTATGTTTGGAAGGAAGTATTAAAGAGTTTTTTTTCTGGAACATTTGCCTTCGCCGGAATAGTTTGCTTGTGGGCAATGAACAATATGGATGTATTGCTGGATAGATTAAATACAATGGATATTTTTGAAACTGCGACAATTGTCGTGGCAATTTATATTGCATTTATGGCAGTTTATATTTTTGCAACGGTGCTTGTCTACGTATCCAGATTTGGAAAAGGTAGAAAGAATATGCGTGGGTATGTTGAACATCTGAAAAACATTAACAGGATGTACAACAGAGAAGAAAAGTTGAAGCGCTAGGAGGTTGTATGACAAAATTATTAGAATTAAAGGATAAATATACTAAAATATTTGCAACATATGAAATTTACATAACATCTGTTTTGAAATTTATTCTTGCACTTGTTACATTGTTGCTTATAAGGGGAAATATTGGGTATATGAGTAAAATCAGCTCATTGCCGGTTACAATTATTATTGCACTTTTGGGAGCGCTTTTGCCAATCAATGCAATGATATGGATTTTTGCACTTGTCTTGTTACTTGATTTGTATGCGTTATCTATAGAGGTGGCTGCAACCGCATTTGTGTTGCTTGCTGTAATTTATTTTATATATTTTAGATTCACTCCAAAGGATGGAGTGGCAGCAATCCTTACTCCTGTATGTTTCAGACTGGGAATACCATATGTGGTGCCAGTCGGAACAGGCTTGCTGGGAGGTGCATTTTCAGCAATTTCCGTTGCTTGTGGAACCGTTCTGTTTTTCTTTTTGGATGGGGTGAAACAGAATGCGTCGGTACTTACTTCGACAGCAGATGCGGACACAATTTCGACAAAATTAAATGTTACAGTTGGGCAGCTGTTAGGGAACAAGGAAATGTACATGGTTTTGGCGGTTATGGTTATCACAACAGTATTGGTATATGTGATTAGGCGCCTTAAAGCTGATTATGCGTGGTCATTTGCAATTGTAGTTGGAATTGTGACCCAGATGGTAGGCCTTATAGTGGGATATATTATATTGGGAGTGGCAGGCAAGATTGTAATGCTCGTAGTTGGAAGTGTTATTTCGTTGCTGATTGGATTTGTAATTCAATTCATGTTTATGAATCTTGATTATGCAAGAACTGAAAGGGTTCAATTTGAGGATGATGAGTATTACTATTATGTGAAAGCCGTTCCTAAGAAGATGGTTGCGTCAGAGAAAAAAACGGTTAAACATTTTGGCAATACTGGTTCTATGGGAAAACGAATTGAAAAAACAAAAAATACTGAAAAGGATGACTATATAAGTAATAAAATCATCGCAGAAGAGCTAGATATAGATGAGGATGTTCTTAAATAACATCAAAAATATAAATTGTGGAAGGAGAGTAAAATGCGAAGCTTTATAGGAATGTTGAGTGCTTTTGTAGATAAGGCATCGACTTATATCAGCATACCAAATATAAGCATATCGATAATTGATATTATAGAGATACTTATTATCTCTGTGCTCTTCTACCATGTCTTAGTGTGGATAAAAAATACAAGAGCATGGAATCTGTTTAAGGGAATTATTGTTATTCTCATTTTTGTTCTTGTGGCTGCTTTTTTTCAGATGAACACAATATTATGGCTGGCAAAAAATACTCTTGATATTGGTTTGCTGGCAGTAGTTGTTATTTTTCAGCCGGAATTGCGACATGCTCTCGAAAATCTTGGAGGTAAAAAATTCTTTGGAAACCTATTCACAATTGGCAGGTCCGAGGAGGTAAAATTTTCTGATAAAACAATTGATGAACTTGTAAAAGCATGTTTTGCCATGGGAAAGGTTAAGACGGGTGCTCTCATTGTTATAGAAGATAGTATCAGACTTGACGAGTACATCAGAACTGGAATCGATGTTGACGGTCTATTGACCAGTCAGCTCCTTATCAATATTTTTGAAAAGAACACACCATTGCATGATGGTGCAGTTATAGTGAGAGGTGACAGGGTTGTGTCGGCTACTTGTTACCTGCCATTGTCTGACAGCCTGAGATTGTCCAAGGATCTTGGAACAAGACATCGTGCGGCTGTAGGAATAAGTGAGGTGAGTGACTCGCTCACAATTGTGGTATCGGAGGAAACTGGAAAGGTATCAGTGGCTATGAAAGGTGATATCCATCATGATGTTGATGCAGATTTCCTGAAAAAACAGCTTCAGTTCCTGCAGAACAAAACATATGAAGCAAAAGGAATAGAGCTTTTGAGAAGGAGGTTAAAGAATGAAAAATAATATTCTTAAATCTCTGACAAAAAATTTAGGATTTAAAATTTTGGCAGTTATTTTTGCCTTTACATTGTGGCTTGTTGTGTACAATATTGAAGATCCAACAAAAACAAAGACATTTTCTTCCAATGTTACAGTTGAGAATGCAGAAGCTGTAACTGACCTGGATAAATACTACGAGGTGGTTGATGGAAGTAATTATGTTTCGTTTTCAGTTACTGCAAAAAGAAGTGTGCTAGATAAGTTGGAGGACAGTGATTTTACAGCAGTTGCAGATATGACAAATCTTGTAATTGGAGAGGATGGTAAATCAGCAACAGTAAGAATAGATATAAGTGCCAGTAACAAGTATGCAAGTTCTATTAAATTTAATGGTAGTACGAAATTTATGAATTTAACCCTTGAGGATTTACAGAGCAAACAGTTTGTTGTATCGGCAGGTACAGTAGGAACAGTGGCAGAGGGATATGCGCTAGGCAGTGTTTCTATAAGCAATCCAAATGTACTTAAAGTATCTGGTCCGGAATCTATAGTGAGCCAGATTGATTCAGTAGTGGCTACAATCGATGTTGATGGCATGAGTATGAACCTTACAGATAATGTTGTGCCTGTGCTGTTTGATGCTGAAGGAAATGAGATTGATACAACAAAGCTCAAATTGAGCAATACAACGGTTACAATAGTTGCGGAGATACTAAACACAAAGCAGGTTGATTTGGAGTTCGAAACCTCTGGAACCCTTGGAGAGGGCGCAACAATCGAGACTATTACCAGTGACCCTGAATCTGTAGTGATAAAAGGAACAGCGTCTGCCCTTAATTCGGTGGCGAATATTTCTGTCCCAGCAAGTGTTATCGATGTTACAAATGCAGTTGATAATATAAATATGACAATTGATATTACTGAGTATTTACCAGAAGGGGTGAGCCTTGTGGATTCAGCACAGGCTTCAGTGGATGTGGTTGTTGAGATAAGTGCGGTTTCAACGAGAAAGATTGAGCTGTCTACAAGTAATATTACAATGAGCGGACTTGATTCTGGGTATACTGCTAAGTTTAATGGTGATAAAGTAGATGTTTCAGTTACGGGAGAGCGCAATGCGGTAGAAGGAATTGAAGCATCTCAGCTTACAGGAAAGGTGGATTTGTCAGGGCTTTCTGAGGGAACTTATAATATTCCGGTAGAAATTTCGCTTGATAAGGCAAATTTTAAGTACGATACAGTGAATGTGTCAGTTGTAATTCAAAAGAATGAAACGACTACAGGGGAAAGCAGTGAAACCACAAATCATGGTTCAGCAGGTGCATCAGAGAGTGCGATAAACTCTGGTACATCTGGGACAGTAGATAGTACAAATTCATCAGAGACAAAAGAGGAGAACAATACTTCTTCGGAAAGCTCTGAACAGAAAACACAGTAGTGTAGACATAGAATTAGTGAAAAGAGGATAACTTATGGCAAGATTATTTGGAACAGATGGAGTTAGAGGTGTTGCAGGAACTGAGCTTACAATTGATTTGGCCACAAAGCTTGGTCAGGCTGGAGCATATGTACTTACAAAGGAAAAGTCACATCAGCCAACTATTATAGTAGGATGTGATACAAGAATTTCGGGAGGAATGCTTGCAAATGCACTTATGGCTGGTATTTGTTCTGTTGGTGCAAATGCAATTTATGTTGGAGTTGCTCCAACACCGGCAATTGCATATCTTACAAGAAAGCATAAGGTAGATGCAGGTGTTGTAATTTCGGCATCTCATAATCCAATGGAATTTAATGGTATAAAATTCTTTAATGGAGATGGATACAAGCTTTCCGATGAATTGGAAGATGAGATAGAAGCACTCATTAAGGATGATATGAAGGAAATCGATTTTCCTATTGGACCAGGAATTGGAAAAATCGATTATAGATTTGATATTGTTGACGAGTATGTTGAATTCGAGAAGAAAAAGGTTCCGGTTGATTTAAGTGGAGTTAAGATTGTAATAGACTGTGCTGAGGGTGCAAGCTCATATACATCAGTGAAGGCTTTAAAAGACCTTGGGGCAGATTTGGTTGCAATTCACACTGAGCCGGATGGAACAAATATTAATGCTAATTGTGGATCCACACATATGGCAGAACTTCAGGCAAGAGTGGTTTCTGAAAAAGCAAATGTTGGAATTGCTTTTGATGGAGACGCAGACAGGATGCTTGCTGTAGACGAGAATGGAAAAGTCGTAGATGGAGATGAGATTATGGCTATCTGCGGAAATTATCTCAAGTCTAAGGGAAAACTTGCTAAGGATACAATTGTAGTAACGGTAATGACCAACCTTGGATTTACAATTATGGGTAAAAACCAGAATATCAATATAGAGAAGACAAAAGTTGGTGACAGATATGTTCTGGAGAACATGCTGGCTAACGGATATAATCTGGGTGGAGAACAGTCAGGACATGTTATTTTCCTTGACGATAACACAACAGGTGATGGACTTTTGTCCGCTCTTCATTTGCTGCAGGTAATGGTGGATACGGGAAAACCATTATCTGAGCTTGCATCCGTGATGGAGGTGCTTCCACAGGCTCTTGTAAATGCAAAGGTGCCAAATCACAAGAAGGAAAGCTATATGGAATACAGTGATATTGCAGATGCAATTGCAGAGCTTGAAAAAAAATTCGATGGCGAGGGTCGTGTGCTTATCAGACCTTCTGGTACAGAGCCTTTGGTTCGAGTGATGATCGAAGGAAAAGAACAGGCGGTTATTGACGAAGAAGCACATAAGTTAGCAGAACTTATTACTAAGGTAATGCTGTAAAAGTGGAAATAATATACGAATAGGGGGGATACAGGATTGGTATCACAGGAATTAAAAATTAATAATCCAACAGGATTACATCTTCGTCCTGCCGGTAATTTGTGTAGAGAAGCAATGAAGTTTAAGAGTAAGGTTACATTTAATTATGGTGTAGAGATGGAGTCTTCTGCAAACGCAAAATCTGTATTGTCTGTACTTGGAGCATGTATTAAATCAGGAGATTCAATCAGACTGGTGTGTGATGGAGCGGATGAGGCAGAAGCACTTGAATATTTGTCAAAATATATAGAGGATGGTCTTGGAGAGTAATGTTAAATTATAAAAGATATAAAAAGAATCCAGTGCTTCACTATCCAGAGAGGCAGTGGCCAAATAGAGAGATAGAAAAGGCACCTATTTGGTGTTCGGTTGATTTGCGAGATGGTAATCAGGCGCTTATTGAGCCGATGAATGTTGACGAGAAGATGGAAATGTTTGAGCTGTTGCTTAAACTTGGTTTCAAGGAAATTGAAATCGGATTTCCGGCTGCATCACAAATAGAATTTGATTTTCTGCGCAAACTTGTAGCAGAGAATAAAATTCCTGACGATGTGAAAGTTCAGGTGCTTTGTCAGTGCCGTCAGGAGCTTATAGACAGAACCTTTGAAGCAATACAGGGAATTAAGAATGTAGTTTTCCACATTTATAATTCCACATCTACTCTGCAGAGGGATGTGGTTTTCCATAAGGACAGACCTGAGATTATTGAAATAGCAAAAGCAGGAACCAATATGGTGAAAGAGGGCATGAAGAATTACGATGGCAATTTACAGCTGGAGTATTCACCAGAGAGCTTTACTGGTACAGAGATGGACTTTGCCCTTGAAATTTGTACTGCAGTTCAGGAAACATGGAATCATGCAAATGATAATCCAATAATTTTTAATCTTCCTGCAACAGTTGAGATGAACACACCAAATGTGTATGCAGATCAGATTGAGTGGATGAGTACACATTTTAAAGAGAGAGAAAATGTGATTTTATCTGTTCATCCACATAATGACCGTGGAACTGGTGTGGCGATTACAGAGCTTGCGCTTCTTGCAGGTGCGGACCGTGTGGAGGGAACTTTGCTTGGAAATGGTGAGAGAACTGGAAATGTGGATATTCTTACCGTTGCATATAATATGTTCTCTCAGGGAATCAATCCTGAGCTTGACCTTGAAAATATAAAAGAAATTGTGGAAGTATATGAGCGTTGCTGTAAAATGAGTGTTGACATGCGCCATCCGTATGCTGGTAAGCTTGTATTTACAGCATTTTCCGGTTCCCATCAGGATGCTATTAATAAGGGACAACAGGCACTTAAGGAACGTGGCTCAGAAATCTGGCAGGTTCCATATTTACCTATTGATCCAGCGGATATTGGGCGTGAGTATGAGCCGGTGGTAAGAATTAACAGCCAGTCTGGTAAGGGCGGAGTGGCATTTGTAATGAGTACTGTCTATGGTTATAAGCTTCCAAAGGCAATGCAGAGAGAATTCGCAGATGTTATTCAGAAGATTTCAGAGGAGGAAGGCGGCGAGACAAAACCGGCCAGAATCATGGAAGCCTTCAAGGAAGAGTACCTTACTTGTAAGGAGCCATTTGAACTTGTTTCGTTCAAAGAAAACGACTGTACTGCATCGGACAGTGAGGACGAGGAGTCCTGTGTGAAGCTTGTATTTAAATACAGAGGCGAAGAGATTTATTCTGAAGCTTCAGGTAATGGACCGATTGATGCAGTAAAGCTTGCAATAAAACAGAGCATGCAGGGATTAGATTTCAAGATACTTGATTATGATGAACATGCATTGTCTCAGGGGTCTGGGGCAAAGGCGGCAGCTTATATTCAGATGCAGGATAATCGTACAGGTAATATCACTTTCGGTGTGGGTGTAAGTGGAAATATTACAAAAGCATCTATAAGAGGAATTTTCTCTGCAATGAATAGACTGGAGAATATGAGGGATTAGGGTTGTATACAAAGACAAATAAAGGATGGCTTAAGCATCTTGATTTTGAGATTATTGACATCCTTGCATTGGAAATTGCATATTGGCTGACATATTTTATTCGACATAAGGGTATAGTTGAGGAAACCTACCTTGAAATGTATATTCGCGTAAGCATAATGATTGTGGTAATCGATGTTGCTACACTTTTCTTTTCGGATAATTATAAGGGGATAATTCAAAGACTCTGGCAGAAAGAGCTGATAGCGGTTATTCAGCATGTGTCTACAGTAAATTTTGCGGTTCTGTTTTATCTGTATTTAATGCAGGAATCTGAACTGATGTCACGTACAGTGTTTGTTATGCTGTGGCCGGCAGGCATTGTTCTCTCTTTTGGAGCGAGAATTGTATGGAAGCGTCTTATAAGAAATCGAATTAGAAAAGAAAAAAATCAGACAAAATTACTTCTTATTTCCACAGAGAGGCATGCTCATGTTGCTATAAAAGAAATCAATAATAAGGCTTATCGTGAGTACAAGATTTGTGGTATTGCAGTTCCTGATAACAGTAAGGATGAAGTGATAGAGGCAAATATTCCAATACTGTATGGTAAAAACACCATTATAGAGTATGTAAAAAAGGACGTAGTTGATGCGGTGTATATTGATACCTTTAAGGACAAAGAAGACTTAAAAGAGTGGATAGATTTGTTCCTTATGATGGGGGTTACAGTGCATATTGGTATGGGATTTTTGCCTGATAATCTTCCGAATCGCTTTATAGGTGTGCTTGGAAGTGCCAATGTTGTGACTACAACAATTAATTTTACCAGCTCTTGGAAGATGAGTATCAAGAGGGTGGTGGATGTAATAGGTGCTATTGTAGGTCTTTTGATTACTGGCATCGCTTTTTTGTTTGTGGCACCAGCTATTAAAATTTTATCACCGGGTCCTGTATTTTTTAAGCAGGAGCGTGTGGGAAAAAATGGTCGAATTTTCAAAATGTATAAATTCAGATCCATGTATGTGGGGGCAGAGAAGCATCTTGATGAACTGAAGAACGAGAATGAGATGCAGGGATATATGTTCAAGATGGAGGATGACCCAAGGATCATTGGTTCTGAAAAAGGGCATGGCAAGGGGCTTGGAAATTTCATTAGAAGGACAAGCATTGACGAGCTTCCGCAGTTTTGGAATGTACTAAAGGGTGATATGAGCCTGGTCGGAACAAGACCACCTACAAAGGAAGAATTTGAAAACTATGATATAAGCCATAAGGTAAGACTTAGCATGAAGCCGGGAATAACAGGACTTTGGCAGGTTAGCGGGCGGAATAAGGTGACAGATTTCGAGCAGGTAGTTAAGCTTGATACAGAGTATATTGAAAACTGGGGATTCTATCTGGATTTTTACATTTTATGTAAGACAATTCAGGTTGTGTTCACAGGTGATGGTTCAAAATAAAATTTGTATTAAACTGTGTCAGATTGTTTTGCAGGATATCTGCATAACAAAAATTATATTAAATGTAAGGAAAATATATGGAAAAACATGTATTTATTATAGGCAGTAAAGGGATTCCAGCAAACTACGGAGGCTTTGAGACCTTCGTAGAGCAGCTGACTGCCAGACAACAGAATAAAGATATTGTTTATCATGTGGCATGTCTTGATAAGGATAGAAGCTATGACGATGAACATAATGGAGCACATTGCTTTCATATCAGAATACCAGCATGGCTTAAATCAGCCAAGGCAGTGGTATACGACATGAAAGCATTTTCTTATGCCAATAAAATGATAAAAAAGCAGGGCTATAAGGATGCAATTGTATATGTACTCGCCTGCAGAATGGGGCCGTTTGTCGGACATTATGCAAGGAAGCTCCATAAGCTGGGTGGCACATATATGCTTAATCCGGATGGACATGAGTGGAAACGTGCCAAGTGGAATAACGCTATCAAAAAGTATTGGAAGATATCGGAGCAGGGCATGGTAATGCATGCAGACCTTGTGATATGTGATTCTGTAAATATAGAGAACTACATAAAGGAAGACTACAAAAAATATAATCCGAATACAACTTTTATCGCATATGGTGCAAGCTTTGATGAGCCGGGTGAAGGTGCATATGAAAAGTACAGTAAATGGTGTGATGCAAATGAAGTGAAAGCAGGAGAATATTATTTATCTGTAGGTCGACTTGTACCGGAGAACAATTTCTATACTATGATAGCTGAATTTATGAAATCAGATACAACTAAGGATTTTGTGCTTGTGGCTGACAATGAAGGAAATAAATTCTTTGATAAGCTGAAGGCGATTACAGGATTTGAAAAGGATTCCAGAATAAAATTTGTTGGGACAGTATATGATCCTGATTTGATTGGAATGATAAGACGGAATGCGTATGGATACTTTCATGGTCATTCTGTTGGTGGAACTAATCCATCATTGCTGGAAGCTTTGGCAACAACTAAGCTGAATCTGTTATATGACGTTGGATTCAACAGAGAGGTAGGCGAGGATGGTGCTGTATATTGGAGCCTTGAGGCTGGAAGTTTGAAGAGCTTAATAGAAAGCGCTGATAAGTTTGACACAACACATATTGAGGAGCTTTCTAGCAAGGCGAAGGAGCGGATTAAATCTGCTTATGAGTGGTCGTATATCGTGTCAGAGTACGAGAGAACATTTCTTGCATGATCTGAGAGACTTAGTTGGACTTTTTCGTGGAATATAAGGAAAAAGATACTAAGAATTTGATAAAATGGATTTTATAAGTAATTATCATATGGAAAAGTCCAATTTTTATAAAATAAATGAAATATTTTATTCTGAGAGAATAAATTTGAGTCAAAATAACGAAGATGACCTAAATCGATATTCAGGTTTGAGTATGTGAGGATGAAACATGATTTCTGTAGCGTTGATATCATATAACGGTGAAAAATACATAAGGCGTCAATTAGAAAGTATATTGAATCAACTTCCGGAGGATGGGGAAGTGGTAGTATCAGATGATGGCTCTACAGATGCCACAAGGGATATTTTAAAAGAGATGGCGGTGGAGGACACCCGTCTTCGTCTTGTTGATGGACCCTGCAAGGGTGTAATAAAAAACATGGAAAACGCTATTGCTAACACTAGAGTTTATGAAAAGTGGAAAGGTGTGGATGACAGGAGACGAAAAGACTTAAAGGCAGGAATTAAGTGTCAGGATTATCTGTTTATGGCGGATCAGGATGATGAATGGATGCCTGATAAGGTGGAAAAGGTAATAAAAGCCTTTGAGGAACATCAGGTAGACCTTGTTATGCATGATGTCAGGGTGATGAACGAAAATTTGACAGAGGAAATAATGCCAAGTTTTTTTGAATACAGAGGTTCAGGAGTGGGCTTTTGGAAGAATATGCTCAAGAATAGGTACATGGGATGCGCAATGGCACTAAGAGCAGACAGACTTAGTGATTCTATTCCAATTCCAGAAAGTGTACCTATGCATGACCAATGGATAGGTATGAGGAATGATATGCATGGGAATGGGGGATATTGTCTTCCGGAGCA
>CAMFPD010000048.1 GCA_945971355.1 uncultured Lachnobacterium sp. | reverse complement strand
CTGATGCTAAACGTCCTAATGTCTTACCTTCAGCGTCTACTACATACCATTTTCTCTCGATTGTAGCAGGACTAGCCATAAATGTCTTCATGGGATTTCCTCCTTAAACTAAAATTCAAATACTGTTTCTAAAGGTGTGCATAACGGAATCTCGTATGTCCGGACGCTACTCCTGCACTTCCTATCTATACTAAATGGATACCGGGGCTTTTGGTCTCCATTTACCTACTTTCGCAGACTTACACATTATATTATCTCAAACTATAACTGTCAAGAGTTTTTTCGACATATGTACAATTTTGTCTATTCACATTTTCTATTTACGTTTTCGTGTAAACAGACTTGAAACTATTGCTGAATTTCCTCATATTCCAGTCCAATCATTGTAAGTCCATTCGCTGGAGCTGTTGGTCCAGCCGCTGCTCTGTCAGCAGCCTCGATTATGTCTTTCATTGTCTCTGCCGACATATCGCTTCCACCAATTTTAATCAACGTTCCTGCAATAATCCGAACCATATTATATAGGAAACCTCCACCAGTAATCCTGATAGAGATGATATCGTTCTCCGAATCCTTATTAACTTGACAACTGTATACTGTTCTAACTGTAGTTTCAGCCTGTGACCCCGATGAGCAAAAGCTTGCAAAATCATGCTCTCCCACAATATACTGAGCAGCCTGATTCATTTTCTCAACATCTAAAGGATAATGATAAAAATACGTATCCAGTCGTCTTGTTGGATTTCTGAATTTCCGATTTAATATCCTATATTCATAAGTTTTTCTGCTCTTTGAAAAGCGCGGATGGAAATCAAGACTTACCTCACTTGATTCCTGAACAACAATATCCTCTGGAAGACTTTGATTCAAAGCATAGCTTATTTTCTCTGCCGGCATTCTGGTGTTTGTATCAAACGCACACACATTTCCCAGAGAATGTACTCCCGAGTCAGTTCTGCTGGCTCCCGTCACAACTATCTCTTCACCGAGCAGTCTTGACAATTCCCTGTTCAAAACCTCTTCGATTGTAATTCCATTTGGCTGAATCTGCCAGCCACAGTAATTTGTGCCATCGTAGGCAACTACCATTTTTACCCTTTTCATACAAGTTGCCTCTCCTTCCCCCAACATCAAACTCCATAACCAGCATCATTATACCTAATTTAAAAGTGTAAATGTTTGAGTAATCATTTTGCACTTCAATAATACATCACAGAATTACTCAAAATATAATACAAAAAATCTAAGTATAATCACAGAATTATCCAAAATAAGGAACGAAAATTCTAAGCAAAATCACAGCAGCCAGAAATCCAATTATCACAAGATAAGCCACCCTGTCACTTGCAGTATACTTAAGAGGCTTCATCTTCGTTCTTCCTGTTCCACCATTGTAGCATCTGGCCTCCATTGCCATTGCAAGGTCATCTGCTCTTCTGAAAGCAGACACGAAAAGCGGTACAAGAATTGGCACCATTGCCTTGGCCTTCTGAATAATATTTCCGTGGTCAAAATCTGCACCTCGTGCCATCTGCGCCTTCATAATCTTATCTGTCTCCTCTATTAAGATAGGGATAAATCTAAGGGCAATTGACATCATCATTGCTATTGCATGCACTGGCACATTAATCCTGTTAAGGGGCGACAAAGACTTTTCCAAGCCATCTGTCAGCTGATTTGGTGTAGTTGTAAGTGTCATAAGTGATGTTCCGATAATCAGATAAATCAATCGAATCATCATCATAACCGCAGTTCTAATACCTGTATCAGAAACCTGAAAAACACCCCACTTAAAAAATGTAACTTCACCTGGAGTGAGAAGCAGATTAAATGACGCAGTAATTACAAGCAACACAACAATCGCCTTAAGACCCTTTAAAATAAATTTAAGGGGTACCTTTGACATCTTTACAGCAAGAATTAGAAAACCTGTAATCAGGATAAAGCCTGCAAGTCCTTTATACACAAACAGTGCTATTATATATAGTAATGTAGCAAATAATTTTACTCTTGGGTCCAGTTTATGAACGATAGAATTCGCTGGATAATACTGGCCTATGGTAATATCTCTTATCATAATTTCATCCTTTTATTTCACGCGTAAAATGATACTCGATAGCAGCCTATCTGCCAAGGGCAGCTAAAATGGTCTGCTTCGCCTCATCAACTGTCGTCGCATCTAAATCAACATTGAGCCCTTTTTCTTTTAACTCGTGCATCAGGTAAGTTACCTGAGGGGCTGCAAGTCCAACTTCCTCAAGCTCCTTATAATGACGAAATACATCCTTTGGAGCTCCCTCATACATAAGCTCTCCACCATTCATTACAAATAGGCGATCCACGTACTCAGCAACATCCTCCATGCTGTGGGAAACCAGAATTATTGTAATCCCAAGCTCCCTTTTCATCTGTGCCAAAAGTCCAAGTATCTCATCTCTTCCAGCAGGATCTAAACCAGCCGTAGGCTCATCCAATATGAGAACCTCAGGGTGCATTGCAAGCACTCCTGCAATAGCAACTCTTCTCTTCTGCCCTCCAGACAAATCAAATGGCGGCTGATAGAATAATTCCTCTGGGAAATGAACATTTCTCAAAGCTTCAAATGCACGAAGCTCTATTTCCTTTTTATCAAGTCCCTGATTCTTTGGTCCGAAACACACATCCTCAAAATTTGTTGTCTCAAATAACTGATGCTCTGGGTATTGGAATACCATTCCAACCTTATTTCTAAGATCCTTTAGATTGTAATCCTCATCATAAATGTCCTGACCATTATAATAAATGTGACCTGAAGTAGCTTTTAATAATCCATTCAGATGCTGAATCAGTGTGGACTTCCCTGAACCAGTATGTCCGATAATTCCGATAAACTCACCGTCTTCAATTGTTAAACTTACTTCCTTTAAGGCCTGCACTTTGTATGCAGAATCCTCGCTATAGCAATAGCTTACTTTATCTACAATAATTGACATATTATTTCACTTTCATAATTGCATCAACCAGTTCTTCTCTTGTCAGAATACCTGCCGGGATATCCACACCGCTCTTTCTGAGCTCGTCCGCAAGCAATGTAACCTGTGGCACATCCAGCCTATGTTCCTTCAGTTCTGATACCCTGGAAAAAATCTCACGAGGAGTTCCATCCATGATTATCTTTCCCTTTTCCATAACATATACATAGTCGGCAGCTACTACCTCTTCCATGTAATGGGTTATGAGAAGAATTGTGACACCCTTTTTCTTATTTAACTCGTGGGCTGTGGCAATAACTTCCTTACGCCCGTTTGGATCAAGCATGGCAGTTGGTTCATCAAAAACTATACATTTAGGTTCCATTGCAACCACACCTGCTATTGCCACCCTCTGCTTCTGCCCTCCAGACAGTTTGTTTGGCGAATGTGCTCTGTATTTTTTCATTCCAACAGTGGACAGAGCGTGCTCCACTCTCTCCCATATCTCATCAGTTGGAACTCCGATATTCTCCGGTCCAAATCCCACATCCTCCTCAACAACGCTGGCTATAATCTGGTTGTCTGGATTCTGGAAAACCATTCCCGCACTTCTTCGTACAGGAATGACATTCTCCTCCTGGGAAACATCCATTCCGTCAACCCAGATTGTTCCATCACTTGCTGACAGGAGAGCATTTATATGCTTTGCAAGTGTGGATTTTCCTGAACCATTATGTCCTAAAATCGCTATAAACTGCCCTTCTTTTACATCGAGGTTTACATGGTCAAGGGCAGTGGTAATAGCTTCCACATTGCCCTCTTCGTCCCTGCGAAAAAACTCATGTACTAAATTCTTTGTTTTAATAATTCCCATATTAATCTTCCCAGCTTAATCTGTGTAGCTGTCCTTCTAGTTTCATGTGATCAAAATCATTCTGTCTCAGTGCCTCATATAGCACAATTGCAACAGAATTCGAGAGGTTGAGAGAACGAGTTTCTCCAATCATCGGAATCCTTATACAGGTGTCAGGATTTTCTTTTAGAATTTCCTCAGGTATTCCTGCACTTTCCTTTCCAAACATAATATAACAGTCTGGCTCAAATTCGGCATCCGAATATACATGACGGCCTTTTGTTGTTGCATAGTATATTTTTGCCCCAGGATTTCTCTTACAGAAATCTTCCCAGTCAACGTACGTTGTCACATCCAAATCTTTCCAATAGTCCATACCAGCTCTCTTTAATGCTTTATCAGATATTGAAAAGCCAAGTGGCTCTATAAGATGAAGCCTTGTTCCTGTGGCATAACATGTACGACCTATATTTCCTGTATTGGCTGGTATCTCCGGCTCGTATAATACAATATTAAGATTAGCCATTATTTTTCTCCCTGAGCTCTGTTATGAACCCTTCTATTCTATCCAAAGCAACTCTCAAATTGTCAATTGAATATGCATATGATATTCTCACAAAGCCCTCTCCTGAATCACCAAAGGCTGTACCAGGTACAACCGCAACCTTCCTGCTCTTCAAGAGCTCTGTGGCAAACTCATCTGATGTCATTCCAAATTCTTTAATGCATGGAAACACGTAGAAAGCTCCAAATGGTTCAAAGCATTCAAGTCCCATCTCCTTAAATCTGTGGAGGAGATAACGTCTTCTCTGATTATACTGTTCACGCATCATTGCCACATCATCATCTCCATTTTTTAATGCTTCCACTGCGGCATACTGGCTGGTCGTCGGAGCACACATAATAGCAAACTGATGTATTTTAAGCATCTGTGAAATTATTGCTTTTGGTCCACAGGCATATCCAAGTCTCCATCCTGTCATGGCATGTGACTTTGAGAATCCATTAATAAGGATAGTTCTCTCCTTCATTCCTGGCAGTGATGCAATAGACACATGTCCCTCATTCTCAAGATATGTAAGCTCAGAATAAATCTCATCACTCAATACAAAGAGGTCATTTTCTATAATGACATCTACGATGGCCTCAAGATCCTTTCTCTCCATAATAGCTCCTGTTGGATTGTTTGGGAAAGGCATAATAAGAATTTTACTCTTTGGAGTAATAGCAGCTCTAAGCTCATCTGCAGTTAGACGAAACTCATTTTCTGCCTTAAGCTCGAGCGGTACCGGCGTTCCATTTGCCAATACTGTACATGGAACATATGAAACATAGCTAGGCTGTGGAATAATTACTTCATCCCCTGGATCAAGCATTGCACGAAGCGCCATATCAATTGCCTCGCTGCCACCTACTGTTACAAACATTTCATCGTTATAGTCGTAATCTAAATCGTATTTTCTCTTTAAAAATTTTGAAATCTCAATTTTTAACTCCTTGAGACCTGCATTTGATGTATAAAAAGTTTTTCCTTTTTCAAGGGAATATATACCCTCATCTCTTATATGCCAAGGGGTATCAAAATCTGGCTCACCAACACCAAGTGAGATAGCATCCTCCATCTCGCTTACAATGTCAAAGAACTTACGGATACCTGATGGCTGAATAGTTGTAATTGTTTTTGAAAGTGGATTTCTCATTAGCCTATCATTATCCTTTCGTCTTTTGTAGGTGCAGTCATCACTGTTCCATGGTCCTTATATTTTTTTAAGATAAAGTTTGTCTTTGTAGAAAGAATCTGGTCAAGTGTTGAAAGCTTGTTTGTAACAAATGAGGATACCTCGCGAAGAGTCTTTCCTTCAAGTGTTACCATCAGATCAAATCCACCTGAAATAAGATAAACTGAATTTACCTCTGGATAGTTGTAAATTCTCTCAGCAATATTGTCAAATCCCATTCCTCTCTGTGGTGTAACTCTAACCTCAATCATCGCAGTTACTTTCTCAATGCCAACCTTATCCCAGTCAATGAGTGTATGGTATCCACAGATAATATTTTCCTGCTCCATTGCTTCAAGTTCATTTGCTACAGCAGCCTCGTCAACACCCAGCATAATAGCAAGCTCTTTTAAATCAATTCGGCTATTTTTCTCTATAAATGTTAAAATCTTTTCTCTCATTTTCACACCTCTATATAAACTCTTGTTCTATTTAAACACTTTGTAGATTTCATCCGTCTGAGCGGTCTCAAGGAATCTTCTCTCCTCTCCCTGAATCAGCACACGATCATTACTGTCTGTTGCTATTCCAATAATCGCTGCCTCTCCACCAGCTCCTGTAATCTCCCGCACAATTTTATTGCCATCCTTCCCAGCAATAAGCAGGCATCCCTGCGACATGAGCTTATAAGGATTGATATCAAAGTATTCGCATATCTCCACTGTCTCCTGACGAATTGGAATCTTTTTCAAATCTATATCAAGTCCGACACCGGCTGCTTCAGCCATCTCCCAAAGGGATGCGAATATTCCACCCTCTGACACAGATAACATCACGTCCGCGCCAGACTGAACGGCGACTGCGGCCTCCGAGATAATAGGAAAATACTCCACATACATCTTCGCTTTATTTATAAATGGAACAGTGTATCTCTTTTTTAGCTCCTCTTCTTTTTCAATAGCAAGAATTGCTGTTCCCTCAAGTCCCACATAATTTGTTGCAATTATATCCATTCCCGGTTTGAGATTACTTGCTTTAATGAGTTCCTTCTGTGGTTCTCCAATTGCAGTGCATGTAACCACAAAGGTCTTACAAGCCCTTGTAACCACTGGATTTACCTGCATAAGCTTTACGCCTGCTTTACCACAGGCAGCATCAATTGCTTTTACCAGTTCCCTGAAATCAGCCTCATTTGCAATAGTAGGCACCATAATTGACGCTGTAATCCCAATAAGCTTTGCCCCTGTGGCAGCCACTGAATTTATAGCTCTATATACAGCCACCATTGCAAACATATCCTTATTCGCAAGGTCTAAATCAAAGCTCTGAGAAGACACCACAGCATCAGTTGTCGCTGCAAACTCCTCCCCAACAGTTGCCGATTTAACACATAACTCATTTTCCGTATGAAGTTGTTTCAAAACAGAGCGCTTATATATAGACTCTGATATTTTTCCATTCTTCATATTTATTCTTACTATCCTTGTACTTATATATATCTGTCTTCGTATAGTTTACTATGCATATATCCATATGCCATCCTAATCATTTATCTCTATATACAACTATAAGGCTGACTCCGATTTACTCGGAGCAGCCTGTTTTATTTACCTATTGAACTGTCTCTGCTGAATTATTTCCAGTATCTCCTGTTGCAGTTTCACCTGCACCTGATGTTCCTGCTGTACCACCTGCGCTTGTTTCTCCTGCTGTACCACCTGCGCTTGTTTCTCCTGCTGTACCACTTGTATCAGTTGTACCTTCATTTCCACTCTCTGGGGTTGCAGGTGTTTCTACTGTTGTCCCTGATGAAGAATTATCTGGTTGTGTGTTTTCAGCCGGAGGAGTAACTACAACAGCAGGTTGTTCTGTTGGTGTAGTTGTATCAACAGGAGCCTGTTCTGTCGGTGTAGTTGTTCCACCTGCAACCTGAGCACATAATGCCTTCACTGTAGCATCATCCTGAGCTGCTGCTGCCGCTTCAATCTGTGCAAGCATTCCCGGATCAATTCCCATTGTTCCTATTGTTACTGTTTTAGGCGATGCCTTGTAAGTACTGTGATTAAATTTCTCCTCACTCTGTACAACTCCGTCTACTGTTACTACCTTGTAGAGTTCAGCAACTACTCCCTTGTGGGCAGACTGTCCGACGCTGTATGTTCCTGCTGGAAGCTCACCATTATAAGAATACACTACACCAGGGTCTGTCTCTGAGATGGTAACACTCTTGAATTCAATCGAACGATTTGCATCCCTTGTCTCTTTACCATATATTACAAAATTTATAATTCCACCACTACAATATCCCTCTATATATATTGGTGTATCATAATTATTTACAAATCTAAAATCTTTGTATGTTCCCGCAATCGCAGCGTCTCCAGAAGCTGGAACATAATTTACTATCATCGAGTGATTGTAACGCATACTCACATCAAGCTCTGCTCTGATAACAGCATTATAAAGAGTTGTCGCCACCTGACAAACTCCACCACCTACGGACTCTACTACCTGTCCATTCTCATATGCACCTGCAAGCTCATATCCGTTAGTTTCATCAATTGGGCTAATTGCCTTATACGTAGAGAATTCCTCTCCTGGTAAAAGAACCGTTCCATCAATCAGACTACATGCATTCTTAACATTTGCAGATCGGCCTGCTGATGAGGTACTAAAATCTGTAGAGTATTTTCCAAGAACATCCTTTATACTCTTCAAATCCTCCTCGTTTCCTTCTGGCTCTACCACATTGGAAACAAGTTCAATTTCATTGTTTTCTGTATCCCACTGATTAGAGATAAAATCATCAATAGCATAAACCGAATTCACAATGTCTACTTCTTTTCCGGATTTACCCTTTACAAACTCAAAACCTTCTTCTGTTTTGACAACAGTATTATTCTCAGCCTGAATACTGATTTTATCTGCATGATTATACAGATACATAGCGGTTTTCTGTTTATCCACACCAAGGTGCATGCTTACTGTAATCTCCTCAGATTTAAGATCTGTTACCTCCTTAAATCTTGTGATAAGATTTCCTGTATTTCCAACTGCAAGGGCTTCCTCTACTGCTGCTTCTACGTCTGCTGTTATACTCATATCCTCTGCAGTTGCATTGATGCTTCCCACATCAGTCTTCAAAACGAAGGTTGCATTATTGATACTATTCACATATTCATTAACTGCCTCTGTTGCCTCAGCCTTGCTCATTCCGCCTACATTGACAGTTCCAATTTTGACACCTTCTGATATCACTGCTTTGTTAGTATTTGCAGCTTTTGTTACATCTCTACCTGTCAATAGAGCCAATGACATAACTGCCATTCCAAAACAAAAAGAAATCTTTTTCATTTTATTATTCATTATGATATCCTCTTTTACCTCGCCTATCAGTTGTCTAGCTTCATATTTTATCATAATCACCTGATTTTTCAAGAAAGTTTACTAAATAATAAATGCTGAAATCAAAGTAGTCACAACCATTGCAACTACAACAATTAGCACAATTGTTGTTATTAATTTTTGATTTTTTCTGTTATTAAAATTGTACATTCTATTCACCTCATAACCAAAATACGATATACTATAGGTAGTTTTTCACAGAAAGGACCCTTAGTATGATTCCATTTTTTACCATATTTTTTATACTTTTTCTAGTGTTTATATCTTATCGCTTCAAGAAAAATGATGCAGATCAAGATGAAATCACCGCTCGTTTCTGGGAGCGTGAGCGAGAGGCCAACGCCACCCGTAAAAAAGATATAAGCAATCTAAATTATATTACCATACCTGAGGATTTATTTCCATTTAATCTTAATACTGATGTTGAAAATTCACTTTGCGCCCTCAAGGATAAAAAAATGCTTAATCTCACTGGCAAAACCAACACAGACATCAAATTAGAGTATGGCTTACAAAACTTCGAAGAATTGTCACAGTATGACGATAACTTTACTGAATTCGTGAGATTATTGCCACTGTATTGCGACGAGCTTATTGCAAATGACTACAGAGACACTGCAAAAAAAGCTCTGGAATTTGCAGTGACCAATCACGCAGATTCCAAAGCTATTTTCTCTCGTCTTGCAGATATTTATATCGAAGATGGTGAGTCGGAAAAAGCTACTGCACTTATTAAGGTAGCAGAAGAACTCAATTCCATGTCAAAGCATGTAATTATCAATGCTTTAAACGACCGTATCGACTGATATATTCATCCTGCATTCTGGATGCCTGACTTCGTGTTAATGTATCCCAATAAACAGGCTCTGTAATACCAAAAGCTTCACGAAATTCCTTTAACCGCTCTATCTGGTGAGCGGTCGCAGGAGTTTGCTTTTTCGCCTTATACGTCAACTGCTGGGGAGTCAGTTCTGACTCTCCTTTTTCTATGGCTGCATCCTGCAATTTTTCAAATATCTGTTGCGTCTCTATTGCATCATCAAGCGCTCTGTGAGCATTCTCACGCTTTATTCCAAAATACGCACATAAGTTTTCAAGTTTTTTGGGCATCTCTGGTGGCAAATATCTTCTGGCAAGCTTTAAGGTGTCATATGCACTCATGGACAATGACCTCTTGTGGTTTGCTGCCCATTGCTTGATAAAGCTGTAATCAAAATTGATATTCTGACCTACCAGCACATCATCCCCAATAAACTCAATAAGTCCCCCTACAGCCTTATCCATGTCCTCACCACTAGAAACCATTTCGTCAGTTATCCCAGTGAGTTCAGTAACTTTCTGTGGAACAGGTATCTGTGGATTCACAAGCATTGCATATGTGTCCACAATCTGGCCATCTCTCACCTTTACAGCTCCTATTTCAATTATCTTATCAAGCTTTGCCGCAAGACCTGTCATCTCCAGATCCACAACCGTATAATCCTTAATCCTGTTCATAATTCACATACTCAACTCTCGCCTGATTATCAAGAGGATCCCTGTCATCATAATGAAACAATACCCACACCGGCACTTCTTCTCTGTCTGGAAGCCTGTCTATCATCTTTTGATTTTTATCTGGAAATCTATAGTGAAATGGCTCCACATGAGATAACTTACCATTTTCGCAAAACTTTCGTGTCGCATTCTTGAAGCTTGTCGTATCTATTGCCCAAGCCGGTCTGCTCTTGCAGTTTTCCCTGTAATACAAATCAAATATAAGTGCTTCCTGTATCATTGCAATTATTTCGCCGCAAGATACATTTCCAACATTTAATACCTGATTTTCGTTCTCACCACATTTTTCCTTTGACAGATTATCTTCCATGAATTCTAACAGGATCTCACATCTTCTGATTCTGGAATGACTCATTCCAAAATATCCCCTGCTCTCATAAAATTCGCCAAGGCTCTGATAGAAATCAAAAGCGCTGTCATATATGACATCCATCAGTTTCATTGTTATCTCAAACTGTCCACTATTATAGTAAACCTCCAGCATTTCTTCCACTTTTTTGATGCGCAGTACATCATCATATGTTATCCAATTTGTGGATAACACTTCGTAAGGCGGTCTGTCATGGTAGATAATTCCGTACTCCTTGGCATGTTCGTACATGTAAGAGCCCTTTAACACCTTCAAAAATCCTAACTGTAATTGATTAGGCTTCAGGGTATATATCTCGTCAAAAGAATTTTTGAAACTGTCATAGTCCTCATATGGCAGCCCTGCTATAAGGTCAAGATGCTCATGTATATTTCCGCCCGCCTGAATAGACTTTACAACTTCCTTTAACCTATCAAGCTTCATCGTTCTGTGGATTTCTTTTATGGTAACCTCATTTGTAGACTGCACGCCTATCTCCAGCTGTATCAGACCTGGTCTCATATCTCTGATAAGAGCCAGTTCCTCTTCATTGATAAGATCTGCAGATATTTCGAAATGAAAATTTGTTATTCCATTATCATTTTCCTTTATAAATCGCCATATTTCCATGGCATGGGCATGATTACAGTTGAAGGTTCTATCCACAAATTTAATCTGTGGAACCCTCTGATCCATGAAAAGCTTAAGCTCTTTTTTAACAAGTTCCGTATCTCTGAATCTAAGGGATTTGTCAACTGATGAAAGACAATAACTACACGAAAAAGGGCAGCCTCTGCTGCTCTCGTAATAAATTATTCTGTTGGAAAAATTCTCCATAGTGTCATAACAAAACGGAATCCGGCTCATGTCTATTATACCTCTGGATTTTGTTACAACAACACCATTGTCTCTGTATGCAATCCCGTCAATTGTACTCAATTCTCTTTTGCCTTCATAATAATCGCACACTTCCCTGAAGGTGTCCTCGCCTTCACCAATCATTATTCCATCTATCTCGGAATGATTATCAAGGAAATCCCTAACCTCGTAGGATACCTCAGGTCCACCAACCCATATTGGCACATTTGGACATATTTTCTTAAATTCTCTTGCTACGCTTTCCACATAATCAAGATTCCATATATACACCGAAAAACAAAGTACATCCGGCTTTTTCTTGTAGATTTCCTCAAGAATATAATCCTTCTGATTATTAATTGTAAACTCCGCAAGCTCCACATTAGGCTTGTGTTCACCGGCACATGCCCTCAGTGAATAAATTGCCAGGTTTGAATGTATATATTTTGCATTTATTGCTGTAAGTAGAATCTTCATTGCGCTCCTATTTGTTCATTACACATCTTATGATTATGTCTATTCCTGCTATCCAAAATAATAAAGCTCCCAAAACATATACCTTTGTTTTGTGCTCAAAACCAAAATGGTATCCCGTGTACACACCTGCGATAATGCAAACTACAGTCAGAACTGTCACCATTACTAATATTGCAAACAATCCTGTGTTCAAAAAGCCAAATGCTATTCCAGCAAGAATTGTATATCCACTTGTAAGAGCCGCAATTCTCAAGGTTCTTTTGATGCTTATTTCTGCCTGTAATCTTTCCTCAATTCTCTCATTTTTTACTGCTTTTATACTAAGTCTTATTCCCAAACAAAACAATATTGCAATAGAAAGTATTTCTCCCAAAAGTGCCTCGTCCGACACTGGGTTTTTCTTTATCACTAATGTTGAAAGAAAATATCCAATATACATAGATACCAATTGGAATACTGCAATTAACACACAAATTATAGATAACTGTTTTTTACTTACCTTGCTGATAAGTGACCCTTGACATTCCATTGCTGCAAATATATCAAGTGATGCTCCCGCTACTATCAGCAGCTTTTCTATCCAGCCCATTTGTGTTCCTCCTTGGTTGTATTTCTTTCATTATACGAGGGGAAATGAAATATTGCAATTACATTCCCCTCTCTATCCAAACTTTACCCTCAACATATATGAATTGCTGCCGCTTATAGTATCACTTTCGCGTACGGGATGCAATGGCACTAGCGCAGCAAGGCATTTCTTGATTGTGCCACTTTTCACAGTTTAAATATGGCACCCTCTACGAATATGCAATACACATAAAGTTACACCTACCCCTTCGAAGAAACCGTAAAGTAAAGCCGTAGAATTTGCCAGATACCGTTTTTTGCCTTCAGGGAAGGTGTACTTCAATGGCAAGACAATTCCAGCCGATTGTCCTCCCCACACGAACAACCAGCTGACCATCCTAGTCGGTCTAGGAGCCCTACTCAGGAAATAGATATTAGGGGCGCTTCCGAACAACTCGAGCGCTTTTCTCGGATAGAAAGAGTAAAAAGCGCTCTCAAACAAAGTTCTCCCTGCGCCCCACTTTTCCTTCGCACGGGCTCCAAGGCCGACACGAATGGCCCCTGAATTGTTGTTCGTGTGGGGAGAACAATCGGGCTGTAGTGTCTTGCTTTTGAAGAACCAGCTTCTATCGAAGAAGGCAAAAAATGGTATCGGCAAATCTAGGCTTTATGGTCAGGTTTATGAGAAGGGGTAGGTGTAACTTTATGTGTTTTATAAATTGTGTGGGGTGCCATATATGGAAAAAGTGGCACAATCAAGGAATGCCTTGCTTCGCTAGTGCCACTGCATCCCCACACAAATTTATATTATAAGCGGCATCAACCAGA
>CAMFPD010000047.1 GCA_945971355.1 uncultured Lachnobacterium sp. | reverse complement strand
CTTGTAATTTTTTTCGAGGAAACATATGTCTTTATTTTTTGTTATGAAAAACCACAAGGGCAGCCCTAGAAAAGAACCACCCTCAAGCTTGAAATCAATTAAATAGCAATTTATTTTGTGAGCAGCATCATGATATCATTGCTTCTCTTTACGAATTTGGACATCTGCTCAACTGAAAGTGGCTGATTTGAAATCATAGCCAAATCATACAACTGCTCAGCGAACATTGGCACATTCTCAGAATCCTTGTTGTTAAGGATATATTTTACAAGCTCATTGTTTGCATTTAATGTAAGTGTCTGGTCTGCAGCAAACATATTTGGATCCATGCCACCCATGCCGCCCATAGCATACATCTTCATCATATCCTGCATACGTCTTCCCTGCTCTGAAAGAGTGAGTACGGAAGCAACATCTGCATTTTTCAGATTCTCAACCTTTATTGTAAGCTTGTCATTGTTAAGCGCTGATTTGAATACCTCTGAAAGGGTATTTGTAGCCTCAGTTAAATCTTCGGCTGCCTCGTCTTTGAGGGCATCTGTAAGGTCAGCATCAATTCTCATGAACTGGTAATTAGTGTTTCTCTGCTCAAGCTGTGTGATGAATGAAGTATCGATATTGTGATCGAGAATAACGGCATTCATTCCCTGCTCCTTGAAGAGATTGATGTACTGTCCCTGCTGATTAATATCTGTTACATAGTATACAACCTTGCGCTCTGGCTCAGAAACTTCAGATTCAGAAGATTCAGAAGATTCAGAATTCTCAGAGTTAGCAGCATCAGATGTATTGTCCTCAGCATTTTCTGATGTATCTTCCTCGACTGGAGCAAGTAATTCAGGCAGAGTCTGATACTTGTCGTTTATGTCCTTGAAAAGGATATAATCGTTCATCTTATCGCAGAATTTCTCATCCTTTAAGCAGCCGAACTTAATAAATGGACTGATATCATCCCAATATTTCTCGTAAGCTTCTTTATCTGTCTTGCACATTCCAGTAAGCTTGTCAGCAACCTTCTTTGTAATGTACTCAGAAATCTTCTTTACAAAACCATCGTTCTGAAGTGCTGAACGGGATACGTTAAGTGGTAAGTCTGGACAATCAATCACACCTTTTAATAACATAAGGAATTCTGGAATAACTTCTTTGATGTTATCAGCGATGAATACCTGGTTGTTGTAAAGCTTGATTGTTCCCTCAATTGAATCATACTCTGTGTTGATTTTTGGGAAGTAAAGGATTCCCTTAAGGTTAAATGGATAATCCATATTTAAATGAATCCAGAAGAGAGGCTCCTTATAATCCATAAATACCTTACGATAGAATGCCTTGTATTCTTCATCTGTACACTCGTTAGGACTCTTTGTCCAAAGTGGAGTAGGATCGTTTAATGCAACAGGTCTCTTTACAATCTTAAGCTGATCTTTGGCTGGAGATACCTCAACCTGTTCTTTTTCACCGTTCTCATTCTCTTTTTCTTCGTATTTAGCTTCTTCGTGAATCTCTTCAACAACTGTATCTGTGTCGAGTTTGTCTTCGCGATTTATTGTCTCGTATTCCTCAGGAGCATTCTCCTTTGCAAGGAAAATTTCTGTAGGCATGAATGAACAATATTTTTCGATGATTTCACGTGCACGGTATTCATTTGCAAACTCGAGGCAGTCCTCGTTAAGGAAGAGAGTAATCTCTGTTCCGATTTCGTCCTTATCGCCATCTACCATATCAAACTCTGTACCGCCATCGCATGACCAGTGAACAGGAGTTGATCCCTCTTTGTATGAAAGAGTGTCAATTGTTACTTCGTCAGCAACCATGAATGCAGAGTAGAAACCAAGTCCGAAATGTCCGATAATCTGATCATCATTTGATTTGTCTTTATATTTCTCGATGAAGTCGGTTGCACCTGAGAAAGCAATTTGGTTTATGTATTCCTCAACTTCATCGGCTGTCATTCCAAGTCCGTTATCTATAATTTTGATTGTTTTTTCTTCTGGGTTAACGAGAACCTGAATCTTTGCTTTGTAATCTGCTGGAAGAGAGTATTCCCCCATCATATCAAGTTTTTTAAGCTTAGTTATTGCATCGCATCCATTAGATATTAACTCACGATAGAAGATGTCGTGGTCTGAGTATAACCATTTCTTAATTATAGGAAAAAGGTTATCGCTATCAATTGAAAGATTTCCATGTTTATTTGCCATTTTTAACGCTCCTTTTCTTTATTTTTCGCTAATAAAGATGATAAATCTGGTGTATTAAAAAGTCAATAGAAAATTAGCACTCTTTGAGAGTGAGTGCTAACAAAACAGGCTGAAGCCTTGTATTATGCGGAATACAGCAATTATAAAAAAACTATTAAATTCTCTATCTAACTACATTAACATAGAAAAAACTGGACATTCCTACATAAAAATGCTAGGATTTTCTAATATTGGGGGAGATTGTAGAGAAAGAGAAGCAAGTGATGGATAAGACACAGAGTAAAATACAAAAGAAAAAAGTAGATCTTACGGATGGTAGCGTCAGTAAAGGTTTATTGGCATTTGCTATTCCTATGATTTTAGGGAATATATTCCAACAGTTATATAATATAGTAGATAGTATTATTGTTGGAAAGATGGTAGGAGCAGATGCTCTTGCAGCTGTTGGCGCTTCAACCAGCATTAATATGCTTTTTGTTATGGTGGCTGTAGGCACGGGAATAGGTTGTTCAGTTGTTATTTCGCAGCTATTTGGCGCAAAGAGAATGGAGGAGTTA
This sequence comes from uncultured Lachnobacterium sp., assembly GCA_945971355.1. Taxonomy (GTDB): domain Bacteria; phylum Bacillota; class Clostridia; order Lachnospirales; family Lachnospiraceae; genus Roseburia. The sequence continues at coordinate 11,003 of CAMFPD010000047.1, read as the reverse complement.
AAAACCGCAATCTGTACAGCGCTTATGTCGATTCTGGTATTTTCAATTATTCTGAGCATTATTGGTCGAATGTTAAGTGTGCCAATACTTACTATTATGAAGACTCCTGAAAATATTATGGCGGATGCAACTAACTATTTGAATATATATTTCTATGGTTTTTTCTTTTTATTTCTTTATAATGCATTTACATCTGTATTTAATGCACTTGGAGATTCTAAAAAACCGCTTTATTTTTTGATTTTTTCTTCTTTTGTAAACATTGGACTTGATTTGTTTTTTGTTGGAAAACTGAAAATGGGAGTGGCTGGTGCGGCATGGGCAACTCTTATTGCACAGGCTCTTTCCGCGTTACTTTCCTTTTTGGTTCTTACTAAAAAAATCCGTGGAATCCAATCACGAGAATATAAAAAGTTTGATTTGCAGATGTTAAAAAATATGTCAAAGGTTGCTTTTCCTACAATATTGCAGCAATCAATTGTATCTATTGGAATGTTACTTATCCAGGGGGCGGTAAATCAGTTTGGCTCGGTATTTTTAGCAGGATATACTGCGGCGGTGAGAGTGGATGGTCTTGCAATCATTCCTATAGTAAATCTGGGAAATGCAGTATCTACCTTTGTGGCTCAAAATGCAGGCGCTGGAAAGCTTGAAAGAATACCTAAGGGATATCACGTGGGTCTTGCAGCAGGTATGTGTTTTGGCGCTTTTATTGGAATAATGATGCAGGTATTTGGAACGGATTTGATTGGATTGTTCATGGATGCAAATGATGCAGCTGCCTCAATAGAAATTGGTGCAAAATATATAGGAATTATCTCGATTTTTTACTTCGTATTTGCTATGATGAATATGTCGTCTGCAGTTTTAAGAGGAACAGGGGACATGTTTGTGTTTACGCTTTCAGCGTTTGTCAATCTGATAGTACGTGTATCGCTGACATATATATTTGCTGTTGCAACTGCAGGAATGGTAATAATGTGGGCAAATCCAGTAGGATGGGCAGTTTCATTTACTATTTCTTATACAAGGTATAAAATGGGTAAATGGAGAGAAATTAAATTAGTATAAAATGAAAACGTTTAGGAGGATTTAATATGCTTGAAATTGGTATAAAAGGTCATCAGGAGTTAGTCGTTACAGAGAATATGACAGCTAAATCAATGAATAGTGGAGCAATGAATGTTTTTGCAACACCATGTATGATTGCACTTATGGAACATACAGCATTTGAGAGTGTTGGACCAGAGCTTGATGAGGGCTGTGGAACTGTCGGAACAGCAGTGAATATTAAGCACGTTGCGGCTACACCTGTAGGGATGAAGGTTACTTGTGAGAGTGAGCTTATTAAAATAGATGGACGCGCATTGACCTTCAGCGTAAAGGCATATGACGAGGCTGGATTAATAGGTGAAGGTGAACACGAGAGATTTATCATTGTAGAGGATAAATTCCAGACCAAGACTGACTCAAAGCTAAATAAATAGTGGAGGCATCAAGTGAAAAAGATAAGATTAATTGATGTTTTCATTTTTATCCAGAAGTTTTTTAAGAGTGCAATTGCAGCATATACAGGGCAGACTGCATTTTTCCTTATGTTGTCTTTTTTTCCGTTTCTTATGTTCTTCTTTTCTATTCTGAGGTTGACTCCAATCAATGAGACGGATGTTATTATGTGGGCAATGGAAATTATTCCAGATGCATTTTCACAGAACATAAATGATATTATAGCGGAGATTTATAATGCTGGCGGACAGAGATTGTCTCTCAGTATTATTATGGCACTTATTTTAAGCTCAAAGGCTTTTATATCTATCCAGCAGGGACTTAATGCATTATATGAGACAAAGGAAAGCAGAAATTTTATTATGGTAAGAGTATTTGCAGTTATATACAGTTTTGTATTTGCAATGCTTCTAATCGTTGTTCTTGGTTTTCTTGTGTTTGGAAATAGATTAAGTGACAGATTGTTTGCCAATGTTAGTATTATCGAGCATTTGGTGGAAATCAGAATGATGGTTTTAGTTCCAGTACTTTTTTTCTTTTTTATGATACTTTACTATTTCGTGCCAAACAAAAAGCAGAAGATTAGGAATCAGATTCCAGGTGCCATATTTGCTTCAATGGGATGGATACTATTTTCACTGTTTTTCTCATTATATGTAGATAAGATTAATAAGTTTGAATCATTTTATGGTGCAATGACAACTATGGCGTTACTCATGCTTTGGCTATATGGGTGTATGTATGTGCTGTTTATTGGAGGCCTTATCAATAGAGTGCTGGAAATTCAGGAATAGGAGTATATATGATTTATTTTAACTGTGATTACAATGAAGGTGCTCATGAGAATATTATGAAGGCACTGTTGAAAACTAATATGGAGCAGACAATAGGTTATGGCTGTGATGAACATTGTAAGCATGCTTCTGATTTAATTAAAAAATTTGGTGATTGTCCGGATGCTTGCGTGCATTTTCTGGTTGGTGGGACACAGACTAATGAAACAGTCATTACAGCTGCATTGAGAAGTCATCAGGGTGTGATTGCGGCAGAGACAGGACACATTAATGTTCATGAGACCGGTGCTATAGAATCTTGTGGACACAAGGTGCTTGCGTTAAAGACAGAGGATGGAAAAATTACCGCGAAACAGGTCAGAGAATGTTATGAAGCTCATGTGAATGATGGCAGCTTTGAACATATGGTTCAGCCGAAGATGGTATACATCTCGCTTCCAACAGAGCTTGGAACCATGTATACTCTGGATGAACTAAAGGACATCTATTCTGTATGTAAAAATAATGGCTTATATTTATTTGTGGATGGGGCAAGACTTGGTTATGGTCTTAGTTCTGGAAACAATGATATAAAGCTTTCTGATTTGGCAGAAAACTCAGATGTTTTTTATATAGGAGGCACTAAACAGGGACTTTTGTTTGGTGAAGCAGTTGTGATTACAAACGACCATTTAAAAGAGGATTTTAGATACATAATTAAGCAGAAGGGGGGAATGCTTGCCAAGGGAAGACTTCTGGGTGTCATGTTTGAAGCTGCATTGTGTGATGAAGATGGAAATGCCTGTATGGCATTTGAAGATACCCTATATATGAAAATGGCAAAGAAAGCAGTTGGATTTGCAGATAAAATCAGAGCTTGTCTCGATTCACTTGGAGTCAGCTATCTGGTAAAAAATGATACAAATCAGATTTTTCCAATATTAGAAGACAGTGTGATTGAAAAATTGGAAAGTGAGTTTGTGCTTTCATATCAAGAGAGAGTTGATGAAACAAGAAGTGCTGTAAGAATCTGTACTTCCTGGGCAACTAAGGAAGAAGCAGTGGAACACCTTTGCAATACACTTCATATTATGGTATAAAATAGTGTGAATACAACATTTGATTGTAATTCGAGTATTGTAAGAATTACGAAGCTGTGTTGTAATCATTTATATCCTTAGAAAATAGTTTGGAGAATGGTATGGAAATCGACAAGAAGAATAAAATAGATGAAATAGTAGCTGATTTATTAGCTGATTATAAGGACGATAAAATTATAAATCAGGAAGCCTTTTTCTCACAGCCTGACAAGGATGAGGTTGTGGAGATTTTGAACAAGCTGATTAAGATAATTTTTCCTGGCTTTTACAAGGATAAGTCGTACAGATTTTATAACATGAGCAGCAGAACTACAGTTCAGATTGAGGATGTAATGTTCAATTTGAATAAGCAGATAGCCTTAGCACTGCCACAGTGTCCTGATAACAGAGGTAAGTGTCAGGAGAAGCTCGATAACGATGCACAGGAAATTTGCTTTGAGTTTTTTAGAAGAATTCCAAAAATCAGAGAGTATGTGGAATCAGATGTACAGTCCTTCTATGATGGTGACCCAGCAGCGTACAACTATAATGAGATAATCTTGTGTTATCCGGGGCTTATGGCAATCACTACAAATAGAATAGCCCATGAGCTTCATCTGTTAAATGTGCCAATTATTCCAAGAATGATGACAGAGCACGCTCACAGTATTACAGGAATTGATATACATCCAGGGGCTACAATCGGCAAGAACTTTTTTATTGACCACGGTACTGGAATAGTAGTAGGTGAAACTACAATTATTGGAAATAATGTTAAGGTTTATCAGGGAGTTACAATCGGTGCATTGTCAACAAGAGGTGGACAGAGTCTTAAGGGTGTTAAGCGTCATCCTACAATTGAAGATGATGTGATAATCTATGCAGGAGCTTCAATTTTAGGAGGAGATACCATTATCGGTAAGGGCGCCGTAATCGGAAGTAATGCATTTATTACCTCATCTGTAGAAGCTGGTGCGAGAGTGAGCATGAAGCAGCAGGAGCATGTAATAGTGCACAAGAAATAAAATAATATTTTATGATAAGAATTGAGCCGTAGACGGGAAGTCTGCGGCTCGTTTTCGTTATTATAAAAATGGATATATGTGACTAAGAGTTTTTTGCTTCTGCTTCCAGTTCACGTTTAAGTTTTTTTTGTGCGGTGGAGAGCATTAGCTTAATACGGTTAAGCTGGTTGACCTCGGAAGCACCTGGATCATAGTCAATTGCAACGATATTTGCCTCAGGGAATTCATGTCTGATTTCCTTGATAACGCCCTTACCAACAATGTGGTTAGGAAGGCATGCAAATGGCTGAGCACAAATGATGTTTGTGGCACCCTGATGAATGAGCTCAAGCATTTCACCAGTCAGGAACCAACCCTCACCAGTCTGGTTTCCGCAGGATACAATAGGTTCAGCAAGCTTTGCCAAATCCTCGATGTAAGCAGTAGGTTCAAAATGCTTACTTTTAGCAAGCTCATCTCTTGCAGCCTTTCTCATCCACTCAAAGAATTTGATTAGAAGATTGTTCATTCTCTTGGCTTTCTTTGACTCTCCAAGGTAATCAGCCTTAAAGTTATTATTGTAACAGCAGTAGAGAAGGAAATCTGTAAGGTCTGGTACAACAGCCTCAGCACCTTCCTGCTCAAGTAAATCAACAACGTAGTTGTTAGCCACTGGGTGGAATTTAACAAGGATTTCTCCAACCACACCTACACGTGGCTTGCGCTCATCAGTCATAGGGAGATTATCAAAGTCTCTAATGATTTCACGGCAGAGCTTTTTGTATTTGCGGTGGGATAGTATCTTGGTATTTCCAACAAATTCTATAACCTCTTTCTTCCACTTTTCATGAAGGGCATTAGCGCTTCCCGGTACCAGTTCGTATGGTCTTACACGGTAAAGACAGCGCAGGAAAATATCACCAAACTCAAGGGCGTATAATCCGTGCTGAATAAGGCTTGGTGTAAGCTTGAAGCCTGGATTGTTTTCCAAACCAACCATGTTGATAGAGATAACTGGTACATCCGGATATCCAGCCTTGATTAAGGCACGTCTGATAAATCCTATATAGTTTGTTGCTCTACATCCACCACCTGTCTGGGAAATCAGGATAGCAGTATGATTCATATCAAATTCACCTGACATGACGGCTGACATAATCTGTCCAACTACAATGAGGGATGGATAGCAGGCATCATTATTTACATATTTTAAACCTATATCAATACATTCTCTTGCTGGCACATCAGGAATAACCATGTTGTATCCGGCTGCCTTGAAGGCTGGAACCAGAAGGTCAAAGTGGATAGGTGACATCTGCGGACAGATAATTGTGTAATTATCTTTTTTCATTTCCTCTGTGAAAATCACACGCTCGTAGCTGGAAGGTTTAATTGTACGTTTTTCCTGCTTTTTCTCCTTGACACGAATTGCAGCGAGGAGAGAGCGTACACGAATTCTTGCAGCTCCCAGATTGTTTACTTCGTCAATCTTTAAGCATGTATATATCTTTCCTGAACCGCTTAAAATGTCATTTACAGCATCTGTTGTTACGGCATCGAGACCACATCCGAAGGAATTGAGCTGAATCATATCCAAGTCGTCTCTGGTCTTTACATAGTTAGCTGCAGCGTACAGACGAGAGTGGTACATCCACTGATCCATAACGATAAGAGGACGTTCAACCTCTGCAAGGTGTGATACAGAATCCTCTGTGAGAACACAGATTCCGTATGAGTTAATTAACTCTGGAATACCATGATTTATCTCAGGGTCTACATGGTATGGACGACCGGCCAAAACGATACCTCTTCGTCCTGTTTCTTCCATGTATCTTAGGACTTCTTCACCCTTCTTCTGCATCTCAATACGTGTCATGGCAAGTTCTTTCCAGGCTTCGGATACGGCATCACGAACTTCTGTTTCCGGAATGTTGAATTCATTCTTACAGAAGGTCTCCACAAGCTGTCCTGAGACAGTTTCCTCACTGGTAAGTGCCATAAATGGATTGAGGAAACGAACTTCTTTATTTGTAATCTCATCTACATTATTTTTGATGTTCTCTGAGTATGATGTAACAATTGGACAGTTGTAATGATTTCCGGCTTCAGGAAACTCTTTTCTCTCATAAGGTATGGCTGGATAGAAGATAAAATCTACCCCCTTACTAATGAGCCAGCTTATATGACCATGAGCTAATTTGGCTGGATAACATTCTGATTCGGATGGAATAGAATCTATACCAAGCTCATAAATCTTTCTGGTTGATTGTGGTGAGAGAACAACCTTAAAGCCCAGCTTCTTGAAAAAGACTGCCCAGAATGGATAATTTTCGTACATGTTGAGAACTCGTGGAATTCCAACGGTTCCTCTGGTTGCTTCCTCACTTGAAAGCGGCTCGTAATCAAAGATTCTCTTATTTTTGTATTCGAAAAGATTTGGAATATTTTCCTTGTTCTTTTCTTTTCCAAGTCCTTTTTCACATCTGTTCCCTGTTATGTACTGTCTGTTGTCAGAGAACTTGTTGATTGTGAGAAGACAGTGGTTTGTACAACCCTGACATCTTGCAAGCTTTGTGGTGTATGTAAGAGCGTTTATCTCGTCAATGGATAACATTGTAGATGGCTCTCCAGCCTCGTGGCGTTCTCTTGCAATAAGAGCTGCACCGAAGGCTCCCATAATACCTGCAATATCAGGACGGGTAGCGTGTACACCAGCTATCTTTTCAAAGCTTCGTAAAACGGCGTCATTATAGAATGTTCCACCCTGTACTACAATATTTTCTCCCAAGTCCTTGGCATCCGAAAGCTTGATTACTTTGAAAAGTGCATTCTTGATAACGGAATATGCAAGTCCTGATGAGATATCTGCAACAGTGGCACCTTCCTTTTGAGCTTGCTTAACCTTGGAGTTCATAAATACAGTACATCTTGTTCCAAGGTCTATTGGATTTTGTGCAAACAATGCTTCTTTTGCAAAATCTTGTACAGTAAAGTTTAATGATTTGGCAAAGGTTTCAATGAATGAACCACATCCGGAAGAACATGCTTCATTTAACTGAACGGAATCTACTGTCTGATTTTTGATTTTGATACATTTCATATCCTGACCACCGATATCAAGGATACAATCTACCTTTGGATCAAAGTGAGCAGCAGCATAGTAGTGTGCCACGGTTTCAACCTCTCCTTCATCCAGCTTTAATGCAGCTTTTAACAGAGCTTCACCATAACCGGTAGAGCATGAGTGAGCAATGTGCGCACCTTCAGGCAAAAGAGAGTAAATCTCCTGAATTGAACCGATTGCTGTTGTAAGTGGACTTCCGTTATTGCTGCTGTAGAAGGAGTACAATAAATCACCCTGCTCACTGACAAGAGCAACCTTGGTTGTTGTTGAACCTGCGTCTATTCCCAGATAACATTCTCCTTTGTATGAAGCCAAATCAGCAGTCTTCACATGATTGCTACTATGTCTTTTAGTGAATTCATCATATGCTTCCTGATTTTCAAAAAGAGGTTCGAGACGAGCTACCTCGAAGTCCATCTGTATTCCGTTTGATAATCTGTCTAAAAGAGCTGACAAATCTGTAAGGGAATCCTCTTTATAGTTGAGAGCTGATCCAATGGCAGCAAAAAGATGAGAATTTTCTGGTGTGATAGCATGCTCATCATCCAAATTTAATGTTCTGATAAACGCCTTTTTAAGCTCAGAAAGGAAGTGGAGAGGTCCACCTAAAAAGGCAACATGTCCACGAATTGGTTTTCCGCAGGCAAGTCCACTTATTGTCTGGTTTACAACGGCCTGAAAAATGGATGCGGATAAATCTTCTTTTGTTGCCCCCTCGTTAATGAGTGGCTGAATATCTGTTTTGGCAAATACACCACAACGTGCTGCTATTGGATAAATTTCCTTGAAATTTTTCGCATACTCGTTTAAGCCAGGGGCATCAGTCTGAATGAGAGAAGCCATCTGGTCGATAAAGGAACCTGTACCACCAGCACATATTCCGTTCATTCGCTGTTCTACATTACCACCTTCAAAGTATATGATTTTGGCATCCTCACCGCCAAGCTCAATGGCAACGTCTGTCTGAGGAGCGAAGTGTTCCAGTGAAGTTGAAACTGCGATAACCTCCTGAACAAATGGCACATCAAGGTGCTTTGCAAGAGTGAGTCCTCCGGAACCTGTGATTACAGGAGAGATTTTCATATCACCAATTTTTGATATAGCCTTTTGGATAAGGCCTGCAAGAGTTTCCTGTATATTTGCAAAATGACGTTTATAGTCAGAGAAGAGAATGTTGTCTTCAGAATCAAGAACTGCGATTTTAACAGTTGTTGAGCCTATGTCAATTCCCAACTTATGCAAAATTTGATTTCCCATGTGTAACCTCCAATTTACTTCCAAAAATTATGAATAAATAAGTATTTTCTTCTTATTATTATGTTTGTAAGCAAACATTGTTAATTATACGACAGGCTTCGACAAATTTCAATGCAAATAATTATAAAGAATTTGTGAATAATGGGTGCATTCATTGACAAAATTGTTAGTCAAAATTTATAATGTTGCCGTGGTCTAAACCACAAATAACTTTGGAGGATGTAGACAACCTGTCTACCTATACTTATGAATTGGCTTAATAAACTAGAACAAAAAATTGGACACAAGGCAATACCTAATATTACAAGGGTGTTTATTATTGCAAATATTCTTGGAACAATAATATATTACGGTAGTGGAAACGTAGCTTTGTATTATCTGCAGTTCTCACCATCGCTTATCCTTAAGGGACAGGTATGGAGATTATTAACCTGGGTTTTAATGCCTACAGGTTCAATATCTATCTGGAGTATCCTGTTTATATTTTGCCTTTGGATGCTTGGAACAAGTTTGGAGAATTACCTCGGTGCATTCCGAATGAACGTATATTTTCTAGGCGGTGTAATTTTAAATGATATCGTTGGAATGGTTGTATACTTGATCACAAAGGTTCCACTTAGTCTTTCTATTTATTACATGCTTATATCCATGTACCTGATGCTTGGCCTTTTGATGCCAAATGCGGAGGTCAGATTATATTTCGTGCTTCCAATCAAAATGAAATGGCTTGTAATTATTTATTTCATTATGTTTGGAATGGATATTTATAATTATTTTAGTTACGGAGTAGCTGTGGGAATTTCTTACGGCATACCTATCGTACTGGCGCTTATAAACCTTGGAGTGTTTGTTTATTCATGCAAGCACAGGTTGTCGTTCAAACAGAATGTGAAGCAAAAGGCAAGGCAGCAGCATTACAAAGCGCAGTTTTCAGAGCCTAGACCAGGAAGTGGTATCACACATCACAAATGTTGTATTTGTGGCAGAACAGAGGTGACAAATCCTGAATTGACATTTAGATACTGTTCAAAGTGTCAGGGAAACAGGGAGTATTGCTCAGATCATTTGTTTACACATGAGCATTATCAAGGTTGACAAAGTATTTTTGTGATTTTATAATTAAAGTCACTGTGGGGCTGTATGCTTACAGCCCCATTTTGTTTTATAGGAGATTATTTTGTATTTATCCTGTAAGGCAAAAAGTGTGTGCTACGCGCACATTTTGTTCTATACGAAAAGAACCGGAGGAATGGCTATGGAAAACGAAACAGTAGTTTCCAAAAATTTTATTGAACAGATTATAGAAAAGGATTTGGCAGAGGGACATTGCAAGACAGTTAAGACAAGATTCCCACCAGAACCAAATGGATACCTTCATATTGGACATGCTAAATCAATTCTTTTAAATTATGGATTGGCAAAAAAATACGGTGGACAGTTTAACTTCCGTTTTGATGATACTAATCCAACAAAGGAAAGACTTGAGTTCGTTGAGTCAATTCAGGCGGATGTAAAGTGGCTTGGAGCAGATTGGGAAGACAGATTATTCTATGCTTCAAACTATTTTGATAAAATGTATGAGTGTGCAGTAGGTCTTATTAAAAAGGGAAAGGCCTATGTTTCTGATTTGTCAGCAGATGAGATAAGAGAGTATAGAGGTACTCTTAAGGAGCCTGGTAAGGAAGACCCATATGCATCTAGAAGTATCGAAGAGAATCTTCAGCTTTTTGAGGACATGAAAAATGGAAAGTATGAGGATGGAAGTAAGGTTCTTCGTGCAAGAATTGATATGACATCGTCAAATATCAATATGAGAGACCCTGTTATTTATCGTGTGGCTCATATGACTCACCACAATACAGGAGATAAGTGGTGTGTATATCCAATGTATGATTTCGCACATCCGATTGAGGATGCCCTTGAGGGAATTACACATTCTATCTGTACTCTTGAGTTTGAGGATCATAGACCATTGTATGACTGGGTTGTAATTGAGTGCGGATTTAAGAATTCACCAGAGGAATCACCAAAGCAGATTGAGTTTGCAAAGCTTTATCTCACAAATGTTGTAACAGGAAAGAGATACATCAAAAGACTTGTTGAGGAAGGCATTGTGGATGGATGGGATGACCCAAGGCTTGTTTCTATTGCAGCTCTTCGTCGTCGTGGATTTACACCGGAGTCAATTCAGAATTTTGTTGACCTCTGTGGAATTTCCAAGGCAAACAGCTCTGTTGATTACGCAATGCTTGAGTATTGC
>CAMFPD010000046.1 GCA_945971355.1 uncultured Lachnobacterium sp. | reverse complement strand
CTTCATAACTTTATGTCAGTATCTTACAAAAACCATTTGCCAAAAAATAATTGTAAATATGGTTCTTGCCCAACTTCAATATTTATTATTTTTCAAAAATATATGGGAACATGTTGATACAACATTCTCAGAAATGATTTGCAAAAGAAAAGCCGCAGCAAAACGCCACGGCCTGTAATTCAAGTATATTATAGATGTAAACTTCACTCCACACACTAATCAAAATACATGCAAAATTAGAAATTCATAACCGAGGTATCAACATATTCATTTAATTCAATTCTTCTTACAATTAACATCTTTCTACCTCTCTTTCTCTTCTATTCTGCTAGCATGGGTAAAACTTATCACATCATCATACTCATGTCAAGACCTGATCTTTTATTCAGCCAGAAATTCCACTACCCCATGAGCTGCCACATTTCCCTCACCAACAGCCTTGGTGTACTGATATGGACGACCTGTGCAATCCCCACAGGCAAAGCAGCCCTTCAGGTTTGTCTCCATTTTTCTGTCAACAGCAATATGACCATCCTCAATCTGAATACCCGGAATCAAATGTGTTGGAGTAATTGCATTTCTAAGACAAAACACACCGTCAAGGCAAATTTCTTCTCCTGAGCGTAGAACCAGGCTCTCCACCTTGGATTCTCCTGTTATCTTCATAGGTGCATCCTTTGATATTGTAATATTGTCACCTTTGACATCACTCTCAAAGGTGGGGAAATAGTATACCTCTGCTGCCAAATCTGCCAGATACAATACCTCATGTTCAAACTTAGGGTCGTTACAGATAACTGCTATTTTTTTGCCCTGATATAATCTGCCGTCACAGGTTGCGCAATAGCTCACTCCTCTTCCAAGCAGTTTTTCCTCTCCATCTAAAAGTCTTGCAGCCATAACTCCCATGGCCAAAATCAAGGTTTTTGCCTCATATATCTCATTGTCTGCAAGGACCATATAATAATCTCCTGCAGCCATAACATTGGTAACTGTTTTTTCTGTAATTTCTATGTTCTGGCTTTCAATATGCGCCTTGAACCTATCGTTAAGCTCAGCTCCTGTCACCTCTGGAAATCCTGGATAGTTAACTACCTTTTCTGCTTTTATAACCTTGTTGCTCAGATTTTTGGTGCCAAACCATACAAAATCCTTGTTATATGTTTTCAGGTTAATAGCTGCTGAAAGTCCAGCCGGACCAGTTCCAATAATTATGCAATCGTACATATACGTCTCCCTTTTTACAATAAAATCAAGTACTGTATGTGCATAAAAAACAGCACTTGCCCTTTTCCATTTTAATTAATAGTGTGAACCTTAACCATATTAGTAGTTCCCATCATTCCGATTGGAACCCCAGCAGTAAACACTACAGTGTCCCCGCTCTTTAATAAGCCCTGTGTCTTGCACACGCATGATGCGTGCTCAATGAGCTCGAAAAAGTCACTCTTTTCCTGCAAAAGAACTGGTGTAACTCCCCATGAAAGATTGAGCTGTCTAAACACCTTGTCAGTAAGGCAGCATCCAATAATATCACACTCCGGGCGGAAACGTGACACCATTCTGGCTGTACTTCCTGATTTAGTAACGGTAACAATGGCTGCTGCATTTAAATCATGAGCTGTTGTACAAGTAGCATGACTTATTGCCCTTGCAATATTTTTATTATTTGCTGTCTCTTCATCCATTGTTTCTGATTCCACAATCAGTTCTGGGAAAACGGCATTTTCCTTAAAACGCTTTCTGTAATTAATGCTCTGCTCAGTCCTTGTGGCTATACGCACCATCATCTGCAGCGCCTCGACTGGGTACTTACCATTGGCAGTCTCCCCTGAAAGCATAATCGCACTTGTTCCATCATAGATAGCATTTGCAACATCTGTTGCCTCCGCTCTTGTTGGGCGTGGATTTTTCATCATGGAATCAAGCATCTGTGTCGCAGTTATAACCTGCTTTCCCGCCTGATATACCTTCTTAATTATCATCTTCTGAACAATAGGAACCTCTTCTGCCGGAATCTCTACTCCCATATCACCTCTGGCAACCATAATAGCATCTGCCGCCTCAATGATTTCATCAATATTATCGATTCCCTCTCCGTTCTCGATTTTTGCAACAATCTTGATATTCTCTCCACCGTTATCTGCCAGAAGCTTTCTAATCTCCATTACGTCCTGTGCTGTTCTGACAAATGACGCAGCGATATAATCCATATCTTCCTCTATTGCAAAAAGTATATCATTCTTATCCTTTTCACTTACAAAGGGAAGATTCAAATGAATTCCAGGCACATTGATACCCTTATGATTTGAAACTGGCCCTCCATTTATAACATTGAGCACCACATCATTTCCAGACACCTCCATAACCTCCGTATCAATCAAACCATCATCAATCAGGATGTGTGTTCCAGGTTTTACATCTTTCACCAGATCCTTGTAAGTAATCCCAACTCTTTCTTCATTTCCAAGGCACTCATCTGCTGTAAGTACAAATTTCTGGCCCGTCTTAAGCTCTATCCTACCGTTTTCAAAATCACAAATACGAATCTCAGGTCCCTTTGTGTCCAGTAGTGACGCAATCGGTTTCCCGTATCTCTCTCTGAGAACTCTTAATTTTTGTAATCTTTTTCTCTGTTCATCGTGGTCGCCATGTGAGAAATTGAACCTGGCGACATTCATTCCTTCCTGTACTAATCTTTCCATTACATCACCAACTTCAACAGCTGGTCCCATTGTACAAATAATCTTAGTTTTTCTCATCAATTATCCTCTCTATTCTTAATCGCGCAATGAATTATACGATTAAATTCAACTAAAATCAATGCATTATTTTAGGAATTATTTGGTACGAATTATTTTGTAGATTCCTTAAGAACAACTTCGTATGATAACAAAGTTCTTCGAGGTACTTCCACACCATCTATCTGACTCAGTAAATTCTTGCAGGCTGTCATACCAAGCTCCCTTGCATCAAATGAAAGGGAGGTTATACTTGGTATGTTATTTTCAAGAACTGAACTATTGTAAAAGGATGCTATTTTCACGTCATCAGGTATTTTTACATGGTCCTGTCTCAGTTTTCTCAAAACATGTGAACATATAGCATCATCCATACATAGTATACAGTCCGCATTCTGGGATAATGCATCATCAACTGCTTTTTCAATAAAAGATTTACTCTCAAGATTCATAAACAGATTAGTCTGCTCCAACTTTGCACCAAATTGCTCATAGGCATCCTCAACACCCCTAAGACGTGTCTGGTTTACCACATAATTCTCGTTACCACCAAGAATTGCAATATTGCGCAGTCCTCTCATCAAAATAATCGAAGTGAGTTCTCTGCACGCGGTCTCATGGTCATGGTCTATCTGTTTTACACTCTTGTATTGCGAGCTTCCAGCCGCAACAAAAGGTATATTCTTCTCAGCCAGAAACTTAACCTGAGGATCGTCTACAAAGGTACGCAGTAAAACCACTCCATCTACCTTTCTGTTCATTATTATACGCTTAAGGCTTGTAATGTCATCCCCCTGGCTAATACATAGCAAAATATCATATTCCATCATTCCTGCTATTTCCTGAATTCCCATTATGGCCTCCTGAAAGAATGGTAAATCCACAAGGGCATAATCACCTGGCATAACCACACATATATTAAAGGTTTTTGACTGAGCGAGGGATTTCGCAATTACATTCGGTTTATAATCATGTTCTTCTATATATGAAAGAACTTTCTGACGAGTCTCCTCTCCAATTCTTCCTTTTCCTGATATTGCACGACTTACAGTTGTCTTGGAAACACCTAACGCTTCTGCCACATCTGATATTGTTATATTCTTATCACTCATGTTTTATCCTCATTTCGTATAATAGCCACGCAACACAGTTGCGCATATTCATTTTCAGTTTTTTGCGCGCAATTGTCAATACAATTTTTGTGTGTTCCTTAAATGAATTTACTATTTCATTAAAATAAGTTAAAACGTACACCATTAATGTTTGAAAATGCTCGTTATATGAATTTGTAAAGCTCAATTTTCAATGATATAATTAATATTGCGCAATTATATTTGCGCAATACATGACTAAAGATATTTAAACAAGAAAAATATAAGAGATTGGAGGAAACTATGAAAACTGACAAACTACTGTACGGTGCAGCCTACTACGATGAATATATGCC
Source organism: uncultured Lachnobacterium sp. (assembly GCA_945971355.1). Taxonomy (GTDB): domain Bacteria; phylum Bacillota; class Clostridia; order Lachnospirales; family Lachnospiraceae; genus Roseburia. Next base: position 9,644 of record CAMFPD010000046.1, on the reverse strand, counting down.
TTACGACCGCATAGAAACTGATTTCCAGATGATGAAGGATGCTGGAATGAATGTTATTCGTATTGCAGAATCCACCTGGAGCACCTGGGAGCCTCATGAAGGTGTGTTTGATTTCACTCACTTACAGCGTATGCTGGATTGCGCAACAAAATACGAGCTAAATGTAATTATTGGTACACCTACCTATGCCATTCCATCATGGCTTGCGAATAAGTCAGAGGATATGCTTGCATTGACACATGATGGTCCATCCATCTATGGTCACCGTCAGAACATGGATATTACAAATCCTGTCTACCTGGATCATGCAAAAATATTAATCGAAAAACTCATGGAACAGGTGGTAAAGTATGATTGCGTAATAGGTTATCAGCTGGATAATGAGACCAAATCCTACGACACCTGTGGACCAAGAGCTCAGGCAATGTTTGTGGAGAGGCTCAAAAAAATGTATCCGGACATAAATGAGTTTAACCATGAGTTTGGACTTGATTACTGGAGTAACAGAATCAATTCCTGGGAGGATTTTCCTGATGTAAGAGGAACAATAAATCAGAGTCTGTCCGCAGAATACCGCAAATTCCAACGAGACATTGTAACAGAATTTCTGTCATGGCAGGCAGACATTGTGAACAAATATCGCCGCCCTGATCAATTTATCACACAAAACTTCGACTACGAGTGGCATGATTATTCCTTCGGTTTACAGCCTGAGGTTAACCAGTACGATGCTGCAAAATGTCTTGATATTGCTGGATGCGATATATACCATCCTTCAAATGATTATCTAACCGGTCGCGAGATAACCGCCTGTGGAAATATAGCAAGAGGACTTAAAAACAATAATTATCTGGTATTAGAAACAGAGGCTCAGGGAAATATTGAATGGCTTTCTTATCCTGGTCAGCTACGGCTTCAGGCATACAGCCATGTGGCAAATGGTGCAAACATGGTTGAATACTGGCATTGGCATTCTATTCACAATGCAATTGAAAGCTATTGGAAGGGCATTCTTTCTCATGATTTGGCCCCTAACAGAACTTACAAGGAATGTTCTGTAGTGGGAAACGAGTGGAAACGAATCGGGAAACATCTTGTCAACCTAAAGAAGAAAAACCGTGTTGCTGTCATTGCAAGTAATGAGGCCCTCACCGGACTTATTGAATTTCCAATGGAAAGCAAAACCTCTGACGGATACAACACCGTTCTCAGGTGGATTTGCGATGCACTTTATATGATGAATATTGAGTACGATATTATTTCATCACATGCTGACAATTTTTCAGATTATGACTATCTGTTTGTACCTGCGCTCTACAGTGCCAGTGAAAAAGAGTTACATGCATTAGATGAATACACTGTAAATGGCGGAAATCTGATAGTCACTTTTAAAAGTGGTTTTTCTGATGAGCATCTTAAAATATATAGTGACACACAGCCACACATTTTAAGCAAGGCTTTGGGAATCAAATATGACCAGTTCACTTATCCATCAAATGTAAAAGTAAGCTTCAACAATACCACAAGCAATGCTTCAGAATGGATGGAGTTAGTAAGCTGTGACACCGCTGAAACACTGTGTTACTATGACCATAAGGTGTGGAACACATACTCTGCTGTTACACTCAATCACTATGGAAGCGGACGTGCAATGTACCTGGCCACACTATTTGGTGAAAATACTTTGATTGAAATCTTAAAGGATTTCTTTAAGGATGATGACAGATTGACATCCAATGAATTTTCAGCAAAATTCCCTATTGTTATTAAACGAGGCATCAATGATTTTGGCAAGGAGATTGTGTATCTGCTGAATTACTCCGACAAAGATCAGTCTATTATTAATCACAAGGCGGAATGCACCGAACTGATAAGTGACTGTCCTATTCACGAAGGGGGCACCATCACACTGGCGCCTTGGGATGTGGCCATTCTGGAGTTCGAGATGTAAGAAATGCCAAAGCCACAGTAAGTGTGGCTGTACTAAATGTTGTGAAGATAGAAAACCCCCATATATGATTTTTTCGAGAAAATTTGCAAGTTTGTTCCGAGGTTGATTTCAGATAATTGGCTGAGATATGCGCAATTAACTTCGACTGTGAGCCTCGGAACTGTTGCAAATTTGTCTCTCTAAAATATATATGGGGGTTTTCTTATTCTACATTTCAATATATAGGCAGCCACACTTACTGTGGTGGTGCCATTGTAGCCATAATAGCTCCGAATGCAGCCTCTGAATCCAGTAGCTGCTGATACTTTGCTACATAGCCCTTCTGACTATCTGAAAGCGCATCATATGCTGCCCTTGCACCGGCTATTGCAGCTCCTGATGCCTCAGTTACTTCTCCAATTGCTGCGATTGCTGCATCTACAGCAGCTGCTGCATCTTGATCTATTCCTTTCTGAGTCTCTGTTCCTGCCAACTCATATACAAAAACAGGATATCCCGCAGATACTGTATTGAATATGGTTTGTGCAGCAGAGTATGGAAGATTTATGCATCCATGTGAACCACTTCTCTTGTATGTACTTCCTCCAAACGAGCTTCTCCATGTTGCATCATGCATTCCAACATTTCCATTGAATGGCATCCAAAACGAAACTGGTGTTGCATAATTGTCGCCTCTTAAAGTTGCATCTTTCTCTGTATATGTCACACCAAACACACCTGTTGGTGTTGCATTTCCATTTGATACATTTCCTGACACGAAATCAGATTCTGTAACAAGATTACCATCCTTGTATAAGAATAAATGCTGAGCTGTCAGATTTATCTCCACATAAGAATTACCATAATCATTTCCTGAATGACTTGCAGCTGTATATTTATAATTGAAGTCTCTTGTAACTTTCTCTCCACCCTTGATATCATTAACAATTGCTTCTGCCTCTAATTCAGGGTCTATCTGCCATCCATAATGACAATTTCCAACATTTATTGTGGTTCCATATGATGTTGCAAGGCTCTTAGTCTTACCAAAAGTGTTATACTTTGCCTCCATTTCATCTATAAACTCTGCAACCTTTTCTTCGTCAATCTCAATCTTTTGCTTATCATTTATTGAGATCCAGTCAGCAAAAGTACTTACATCTAAAGTTTCTGTCTCCGAACCAACCTCATATTCAATGACAGAATCAATATATTTATTCATTGTTTCAATTGCAAAAAGAAGCTTCTCATTATCATTTGTCACTTTCGGTGCCAAATAACCATTTCCCTCAGTAATCTGATATGTATCCGCCAGTCCATAAAGAGCTGTCTCAACTGCCTTCTTAAGAATTGGCTCATTAATAGCAGTTCCAGGCACTGACTCGACCAATGTGAACCCATTCTCCTCATCATATTCAGATACAGTTGCATCAACCGGCATTTTCTGTTTTGATTCATCCATAAATGAAAAGCCATCAATAACTGTGTCAAGCTTATCTTCGTCAAATGTGACAATGGCTTCACTTGTAAGGTTATCTGGTTTAAAAAGCTTTATTGGCCATTCAAAACCATTCTGCTTCGAAATCATATTTGCAATGGTATCATCCCACTGCAATGTCAAATCTATATCTGCTCCCAATAATTCAGACTCTGTTCCATCACTCTCCACAATTTTTAAAGAATAATTATTTATATCTTCTTTCCAGTTATCATGAATCTTATTAGCGCTATATCCAGATACACTGTTTCCGTTTAATGTGGTTCTAAAATAAAAATGACTCATAAAGAAAACTGACATTCCGATATAGATAACAACGATTACTGCAAAAACAATTGCAAGAATAACAAGTAATTTTTTCTTATTAAATTTCTTTACCGCAGTAGTTTCCTCTACTACTTTCTCCTTGGTTTCCTCCACGTCGCCAACCTCTCTTTTTCAAATTAAACTTTTTACATTTATAACATACAGCATTATTATACTTGCAAAAAAAAATAAGTCAATCCATAAAAAATTATACAAAACATATTGAGGTTTTATGTATAAATCTTAATATTTTCATAAATTTTATTAACATTCATAAAATGGTATTGTACCCCAAAAATGCCAGTGCTATAATTCCAAACAAGCATAAAAACATATTTTGAAAAGCAGGTGCCCTATGAAAAAATTGTTAAGTAAATACCAGCATCTTTGGATTTTATCATATTTTATAATATATCTCGTATGGTTTGGATATGTTGAGAAAACAGTAACCAACCACTTTCACGTAATACACGTTGCGCTTGATGATTATATACCATTTTGCGAATATTTTGTAATTCCATATCTCCTGTGGTTTGGATATGTCGCATGGGGTGTTGTATTCACAGCATTTAGAAACAAAAGTGATTTCTATAAGCTCTGTGGATTCCTCTTTACCGGAATGACAGTTTTTTTAATTATATCAACTGTGTATCCAAATGGACATTATCTCCGCCCATTGTATTTTTCTCATCATAATGTTTTTACAACATTATGCGGATACCTGTACTCAGCTGACACAGCAACAAACCTGTTTCCTAGCATACATGTGTACAATTCAATCGGCATTCACCTTATGGTTGTAAACAGCAATGAATTAAAGCACAAAAAGACTGTACAGATTGTTTCTTTCATATTATGTGTAAGCATCATTCTTTCAACAATGTTTATTAAACAGCATTCAGTATTTGATGTATCCACAGCAATCATTCTTGGCTTTGTTATGAATCATCTTATCTATGTACGTGACTGGGGCAAGGTGTCTGCAAAGAGTATGCTTCCTCAGCATTGATTATATACATCACACTAAAGCATAGCCGTTATATGTAGTAGAAATAAATACCATAATTCCAAAAATTGCTCAGACCATATGGCCTGAGCAATTTTTTACTTAATATTTTCCATATTTATTTTCTTGTGTACAATTCTTAAGTATCAATTCTCACATTCATCCATGCAAGAAGATCTGAATACACCTGCTCTTTTCCGATTTCATTTAAAATCTCATGTCTAAATCCATCGTACAGCTTGTATGTCAAATCAACTTTTCCAGATTCTTTAAACATATTTACAACTTTCATAACCCCTTCACTGCATCCACCTACAGGGTCATCAGAACCGGATACAATAAATATTGGAAGCTTATTTGGAATTTTATCCACATTTTCCTGCTTACATGAGTACAGCACTGCTTCTGTCAATCCTACATACCCATTTACTGTAAACATATATGTACACTTTGGATCTGCATAGTATTTCTTTACAATCTCCTCATCTCTTGTAAGCCAGCTATTTGAAGCATCTTTGCCAAACATATCAAACTTCTTATAATATTTGTCATAAGTCAAATTCCTAAGCATTTTGCTTCTTCCATGACTGCCCTTGAATACTTTCATAAGCTTAGTCGCCATAATACCCATTTTTGTTACTTTTTCCGGGCTAAATCCTGTACCACAAATAATCGCCCCTCTCAAATTATCATTATATACTGACAAATATTTGCGAAGCATATAAGAGCCCATACTGTGACCAAACATAAAATATGGAACATCGGGATTTTCCTTCTGAATAGTGGTTCTAAGCTTATGCATATCCTCAATTAAATAATCGCTTGGAGAATCCACATCTGCAAAAAATCCTAAATCTTCCTTTGTATTCACAGACTCACCATGTCCTAAATGATCGTGTCCAACAACCATATAACCATTCTCTGTCATGAATTTTGCAAAAGGCTCATATCTTTCGATATACTCAATCATTCCATGAGTTATCTGTAATATTGCCTTATATTCGCCAGAATCCGGAATCCATTTCACAGCATGAATGTTTGTTTTTCCATCCTTAGACAGAAATGTAAATACCTCATTTTTCATTTTCCTACTCCTCTTTTGTATTTAAAACGGGAAGAACTGATTTCAAAATTTCTTCCTGATTTTTCTGTTGTGTTTCTATCTCAGCAAACATATCCTCAAGCTGCATTCTATTTCTTTCCCCAGATTTTAATATCTCTTCCTCTGCATTCTTAAGGTCTATTACATTTGTTTTTAGTTCAGTAATTGAGTCAAAATCTATACCAAGCTTTAATTCACCGGCAAAGTCACTTGTCTCTCCACATTGTTTCATAAGCTTGGCTGTTGCCACATTGTTTTCTTTGAGAAGTCCTACCAGATGGCGTACCTGCTCCTCCAGATAAGCAATTTTCTCATTTGAAGCACTTATTTCCTCTTTCATCAGGGCGATTTCATTCTCATAATTTGTAGCATATGTCCTGATAACCTCACAGGAATTCACAAAAACTTTGCCACTGTCCCCCAGTCTGCCAGCTTCAATAGCAGAGTTAAGTGCAAGTACTCCCATCTGTTTGCAATACTCTGACATCTTCCCTATATGCCCTGAATACTTCTGATTAGCCTCCCTAAAAGTTGACGGAAGCTCTGATAAATACTTTGATGGCGATGTAAAATGTTTATTATTATCAACAAGCTTCAAAGCTTCTTCATTTTGCTCCTTCACCTTCTCAACAAGCTTTTCAATATCAGCCTGAGTTTTGGATACTGCATTTCCATACTCATCAAGAGAATGAATGAGAGAAGCCTCCACATCAATATTTGATTTTGCAGACTCAATTGTTGAGTTCACATTATCTGCCACCTGATTTGCATACTCTCCTGTTCTGCTACACGACTCTGCAATTTCTGTCACATTTGTATCGAGAATCTCTGAAGATTTTTCCACATTCCTAACAAATCTTTCAGTTGCTTCAAGCTTATTCTTCATCTCCAGTATCTCATCTGACGACATTCTATTTTTATTACCAAACATATTAATTATATCCTCCGATACAACTCATCATACTAGTTCCATTTTACCATTTGCTGAGCAAAAAAACTACTGATAAAATTGAATTTCAAACTGAAGATTTTCCTCATCTCTAAAGGAATTAATTCTTGGTGCATACACCACAGAAATAACCAGCCTGTTTTGTCTGCCCCTCATTGCCAAATCAACATCTTCACTGCTAAATTTCTCAGACAGATAACCAACAAATGTATCTATATCTCCAAAATATATTGCTGAAACCGGTTTTCCATCAGCAGAAACCATACTGAGCCTGAGAACATTTTGGTTCTTTCCTATTATCCACATTCTACTTATGTACATATTTTTATCAGCAAAGACAGGCCTCGGGTTTCCTTTTCCAAAAGGAGCTAAAATCTCAAACTCTCTTACCAGCTCCTTTGTCACATAAGAGACAGGCATCGGCACATCTATTTTTACTTTTTCCATCAAATCCTGCTCAGTAAGTGTGGAATTCTCATTTATTCGCCTTCTAAACTCATCCACCCTGTCCGCTTCAAGGGACAATCCTGCTGCCATCGGGTGTCCTCCAAACTTAAAAAATACATCCTTTACCTTGCACATCTCTTCATACATTGAGTACTCTTCAATCGAACGACCGGACCCCTTAACTTTATCTCCACTTTTCGTGAGAATAAACACTGGTTTATGACAGTACTCTCTCACTCTTCCAGCTATAATTCCAGCTATACTCTCATGGACCTCTGGCATATAGATTACAACAACAGTATCATCTTTGTATCCACATTCCTCATACTGTCTAATAGCTTCATCCACTCCAGCCTTTGTCAGCTCTTTTCTCTCTTCATTCAGAACACACAGCTCAGATGCAATCACACTTGCTGTATTCTCATCCTCCTCCAAAAGCATCTGCAAAGCCCTGGTTGCTGTATCAAGTCTTCCACTTGCATTTATGCACGGCCCCAGCACATATCCAAAATGGTAGCTTTCCACCTGTTCTGCCATAAGTCCGCACTGTGTAATAAGCGCTCTCATTCCAATATTTTTGGTATTGTGAATCCGCTTCAGGCCTTCTTTGACAAGGATTCTATTCTCACCATTTAAATCCATGATGTCTCCAACTGTTGCAAATGCTACGTTTTCAAGCATTTCATCCAAAATCCCTGTCTGTTTTCCAAGCTTTTTGAACAAAAGGCACATCATCTTCCATGCAACTGCAGCCCCACAGAGGTTTTTGTAAGGATAATTACAATCCTTCTGATGTGGGTCAACAATTGCATCTGCATCGCTTAAAATGTATTTTTTCTCTCCATTTATTTCCTCAAATGGAATCTCATGATGATCTGTGACAAGCACACACATTCCTAGTTCTTTTGCATGAGAAATCTCCTGAATTGCTGCAATTCCATTGTCACAGGTTAAGATTGTATCCATCCCATCCCCATATGCATCATCTATTATTCTGACATTTAATCCATATCCATCACTTATTCTATCAGGAATAACATAGCTTACATTTGCCCCAAGCTCATCCAGAGCTTTCTTTAAAATGAAGGTGGCCATCACTCCATCTATATCATAATCTCCGACAATTCGAATAGATGCACCTTCATTTATCTTTTTAATCAGAATATCCGTAAGCTTGTCCCCATCCTTCATCAATGCTGGATCATGGCAATCCGACAAATCTCCTTGCAAAAAAAGCCGAATATCCTCATCCTCCACAATATCTCTGTTTCTAATTATCCTTGCTGTAACCTGATCTATTCCATATTTTAAACCGATACTCTTGAAATCGGCTCCTTTGTTCATCACAAACCACTGCTGCATATTAGTATTCTACTTCCTCCAAAATCAGACCCTGAGGTGGAGCTGTGTAGCCTGCCACCTCTCGGTCCAGTGTATTTAGTATATCTGTAACAGATTCATATGTTCTGTCTCCTCTGCCAATTTCTATCAAGGTTCCTGTCAGTATCCTTATCATGTTCTGCAGAAATCCGTCACCAGTATACTTTATCCTTATTTCACTTCCAATTTTTTCAATATTAATGTCATAGATTGTTCTGACTGTGGATTTTTTCATTTTTTTATTTCCACAAAATGACTTAAAATCATGTGTACCTAACAAAAGTTTTGCACCTCTAACCATAAGCTTTTCATCAAGAGGTGCTCCATACTCATAGACAAATCTATGTTCAAAAACATTTGACTGTTCACTGGTATTGATTCTGTATATATATGTCTTTTTCTTCGCATTGTACCTGCTATGAAATCTGTCATCCACCTGCGCAATTGATGTAACGGCTATGTCTCCCGGCAAATAATGATTTAATCCGTCCATCAATTCATTTTCTGTGAAATTGTCATCAATATGAAAATTAGCCACCTGGCTTCTTGCATGAACTCCTGCATCAGTCCTTCCTGAACCGATTACCTCCACCGGATGACCGCACATTGATTCCAGTACTTTTTGTAGTTTTCCCTGAATAGTATCTTCTGTGCTTTTTTGAACCTGCCAACCCTTGTATCTGGTACCATCATAAGCTACAGTTATCATATAGTTCTTCATTAATAATTTATTCTCCTGTCTATCTTAGTTCTGCAATTCTGGTAATCGCTACATAGATTGCAGATATCTCATACCATGTTAAATAATCAACTACTCCTGTAACCGGAAGTCCAAAGGTTGACTGAAATTTCTCTACTGCCTCTCTCGTACTGTTTCCGTACACTCCATCTACTGTCACCGTTGGAATGGCTGAATATGTTCTCGAAATTCGTGCCAGCTGTTCTTGTAGCTGTCTTACCTTTTCCCCTGAAGATCCCACCGTCAACTCATAACCTGGCCACGAAGCTGGAATTCCAGAAATTGCT